>NZ_JACVTU010000012.1:0-89147 GCF_016624705.1 Acinetobacter sp. S40 | reverse complement strand
CGACATTCCGACCACCGTACAAACCGGCGGAACGTGGAGCATCAGTGTTGCTGGCAGTGAACTGGTGGCCGATGCAGACAAAACCATCAACGTCAGCGTCAGTGCCAGCGATGCCGCGGGCAACGTGGGCGTGGTGACACAGGACAAAGTTTATACATTAGAAACAGTTGATGCTGTTAATGACACAGTTAATCTAGATATTGTCAGTCAGACTTCGATTACTTATGCACCAGTAGTGGATAGTGATACACAGGTCTTGGGGCTATTGGAATCAACTTATAACACAGACAATAGTGCATCAGTTACCGTTGCTCCTGATCAATCTGGTTCATTGAAAATTGAGATTAGTCAAACTGCCCTTGTTGCAGTAGCAGATGCATTTCGTCTAGATGTTATAGATAGTAATGGAAATATTGTTTATTCAGCTGTGACGCAAAACTCTTTGTTAGGGGATGTGGTTGGTCTCCCAGTATTGGGTCTAACAGGTGATAACACTTTAACCGCAACGATCGATGGTTTATTACCTGGTAGTTATTATGTTGTGGTAAGAAATGATTCTAGCACGTTAACTAATTTACTTGATGCCGATGAGAATGGAATATCCTTACAAGATTTAGGAAATTCTGGCGTAATCATTGGAGCCGATAATCAAACAGTTATTTTAAATGCTCTATCAAATGCATTGGGTCCTGTACTTGGTACACTTGCGGTCGATTTACTTACTCCTATTTTAGGTACACTTAATGGGCTTGGTGTTGATCAACTTGTAAATCCTATAGTCAATGTATTAAGCGCTGTAGGTTTTACGGGTTTAGCAGATACAATTATTTCAGATGTTGCTCAAGCCCTTTTAAGCAATACCTTGACGCTGCTTCAAACCACGACTATCACTACAACACTCACTGAAACTGATTTTGCGGTAGAAAGTGCTTCTGGCAATGTGATCACAAATGATGTACCAAATCAGGGCGATTTTGTGACTGCAATCCAAAATAGTGATGGGATTCAGCAATCGGTTCCATCCACTAACACAGATGTTACGATTGCTGGAAAATATGGCACATTAACTATAAAAGCGGATGGTACTTATACTTATAATGCCTATGGAGATGCAACATCTGTAGGAAAAACCGATGTATTTACCTATACGTTATCTAATGGTATTAGCTCAGATCAAGCAACTTTAACCATAAATATTGATGACAAAACTGCAGCTAGTCTAACTTTAAATCTAGCTACAGATACTGGAACGAGTAATACGGATCATATTACAAATAATGGAACTATAAATGTCAGCGGTTTAGAGCAAAATGCGACATGGGAATACCGTGTAAATGGTGGCAGTTGGCAACAGGGTACTGGTTCAAGCTTTACGCTAAATGAAGGTGTTTATGCTAGCGTAGAGGTTCGCCAAACTGATAGTGCAGGTAATACCAGCGCAATAACCAATTTAGGTGCAGTTACAGTAGATACAACCCCTCCTTTACTCAGTATCTTGGGTGCACAGGACAATGTAGGTGTGTCGCAAAGTAATTTATATTCTGGGGCAACTACAGATGACTCAACACCAACACTTTATGGGAAAGGAGAGCCTAATACCACGATTAGCATTGTTCAGGATGGTGGAACACCAGTAACAGTAAATGTTGACGCGAGCGGAAATTGGAGTTACACGCCAACAAACGCATTGACCTCATCTGCGACAGGTATTCAACATACTTGGGCAATTAGCGCGAGTGATGTTGCAGGAAATCAGACAAATTCAACATTTACGCTTAACGTAACAGGACAAGCGGCACCTATTGCTGTAGCAAACTCAAACGCACTGTTAGGTTTAGTGGGAGCAGATGTTACGGGGCTGATAGATTTAAATAAACAAGTTTTTGTCGCTGCAGATGTGAATGATGATTTGGTTAAAGTTAAAATTAGTCAAACCGTATTTGTTGGATTGGTGGCCTTAAAATTTGATTTTTCACAGGAGCTTGCCAATGAACTGGGTCTAAAAATTTCCCATGTTGATGGTAACAGTGTCTTGAATGCAGGATTGTTACAAACAAGTCCTTCAAGTATTACGATTGAATCAACTGAAGCTGGACAAGCTGTTGATAATCAGAGCATGTTGGAGTTTCTGGGTACAGTGCATCTAGCACCACAGAGTTCAGTAAATATTACTCAATTATTGTCCTCATTATTAAATATAAATGTACTAAATGGACTTCAAATAGAAGCTACTGATCAGAAAGGAAATACAGGGACAGATAGTTTAGGAAGTTTATTAAATGTAAGTATTCTGGATAATCTATTGGGAGGACAAAATTCAACTTATATTCATGAAGGTAGTTCAAGTGATGATATTTTGAATTTTAGTACATCCACATTATCTCAACATATTTATGGATATGCGGGCAATGATACATTAACTGGAGGGTCTGCTAACGACATCCTTCGAGGCGGCGCTGGAAACGATATTTTGAATGGAGGTGCAGGAAATGATTATCTCAATGGCGGTGCTGGACACAATACATTCACTGGTGGTTTAGGTTCAGATACGGTTTTCTATGATTTACTCACAAATAGTCAAAATGATTCGTTATCTAAAGCTAATTTAGGCGGCCATAGCGGGTTAGATACGTGGACAGATTTCCATGTTGGAAATGTCACTACGGATCAAAATGCGGATAAAATTAATGTCTCAGAGTTGTTGGATTCTTCTGCCAACGCTGGAAATGTCAATGATTATTTAAGTTTGGTTAAAGTGAGCGATACTTCTTATAAGCTCAATGTTGATCGAGATGGTACAGCTGGATCATATCAATCTGAAACCTTACTTACACTTACTTTTCAGACCAATGAAACGCATGCCAATCTAACCATTGATGATTTATTACATAATCAACAAATTATTTTCTAAGTTATAGAGCAATGCAATAAAAGCGGATCATATATCCGCTTTTATTATGATGAATAAATATTAACTACTAAGCCATAAAAAAAGAGTTTTTGTATCTTACAAAAACTCTTTTAAATAGAAACTCTAATTTAGATTCGATGTAATTTTTTTCAAAATATTTAGAATCACATCAAACTCACTTTGTAGCGGTGTACTTTTACGAGTAATCAGGGCCAGTATTCGACTAGGAGCATCCTGAAGTGGTTTAATCACTAACTCATCATTCCCTTTTAACATGTGCGTTTCAATCGCGATAGCAGGTAATAAGGTAAACCCTAAGTTTGAAGATACCATTTCAATCAAAGTAGGTAGTGAGCTGGCTTTGAGGCGATTGTCATTTTTACGCTCCCCAATTGGGCAGGCACTTAAGGCATGATCACGTAAACAATGGCCTTCTTCCAGAAGCATTAAACGTGATAAATCCAGATCATCCAAGGATTGAGCATTTAATGAATGTTTATCATGTTTATTACAGACAAGATATAAATCTTCTTTGACCACCTCAGAAACTTTTAAACCACGGGTATCAAAGGGTAGCGCCAATACCACCATATCCAGATTACCGTGTTCAAGACGTTCTACAATCTTTTCACTCTGTGCTTCATGTAAATGTAGCTGAATTTTAGGAAGCTGCTTATGCACTTCTTCAAGC
The DNA here is from genome assembly GCF_016624705.1 of Acinetobacter sp. S40. NCBI lineage: Bacteria > Pseudomonadati > Pseudomonadota > Gammaproteobacteria > Moraxellales > Moraxellaceae > Acinetobacter > Acinetobacter sp. S40. The sequence continues at coordinate 85,545 of NZ_JACVTU010000012.1, read as the reverse complement.
AGTGGTGTCAAAATGAATGGCGCAATGGTGGGAATAATCCCCAAATGAAGATCCCCAGTGAGAGGCTCGCTCATTTCACGGCTTAAGCGCATTAAATCCTGAGCATCTGCCAATAAGACACGCGCTCGCGCAACCACCTGTTCACCAAGCGGAGTTAAACGTACATTTTGACGATCACGTTCAACCAATACGCCACCTAGCAAACGCTCAAGTTCCATAATCCCGCCCGACAAAGTCGATTGAGTGACGAAAGAACGGCGTGCTGCTTCTGTAAAATGCAACGTTTCCGACAGCGTAACTAAGTAAGATAGCTGTCTTAATGATGGTAATGCAGCCATAGTGTCCTAATGTGATGATCTAAAGTGGTTTGCAAATAAACCGCTAAGTTGAGGAATAAAGTGAGCGGGGATATCATGCCCCATTCCTTCAATTAATTCAAACTTAGCACCGGGAATTGCTTTTGCAACAGCCTTGCCATGGCTGGGTGGAAGTAATCGATCTCTAGAACCATGTACCACAAAAGTAGGTTGTGAGATCTGTTTATCCAGTTGTAACAATGAACCTGTACATAATATTGCTAAAAACTGTTGAAGTACACCCGCTGGGTGATAATTCCGTTGATACAGTTTACGCGCAGTTTGCATGGCTTCCATCTGATTGACATAGCCGGGTGAGCCAATAATGTCATAGAGTTTTAAACTATGACTAATAATACCATCTTCATCATTGGATTTGGGCTTACCAATCAGACTAAAGAGTTGTTTGGGAAATGGGGGAGGAAGCAATGCCTGATTATTACTGGTAAAGAGTAATCCTAATTTTTCTACTTTTTCAGGATATTTTGCAGCAACAATCTGAGCAATCATACCGCCCATAGAGGCGCCAATAACATAGACCTTACCAAGCCCCAATTCATCAATCAGCATTGAAACGTCTTCGGCCATATCATAGAGGGTATAAGGAGCCCCCTGATTACCTAGCCCTAGTGCAAACCGTCCCATAAGCTTAATAGTATTCAAGCGTTTGCCTTTATGACGAACTTTTGAAGAAAGACCAATATCTCGGTTATCAAAACGAACAACATGAAAGCCTTGATCAATCAGGGATTTACAAAAGAAATCAGGCCAGAACAGCATTTGTGCCCCCAAACCCATAATGAGAACAATAGTGGGGTGTTCAGGATTTCCACCTACTTCGACATGCAGTTCAAGCCCATTAGTTAGCTTGACTTTGGTTTCATGCATAAATGACGTGTAAGGTGAAACTTTAAATTCCAATGCGTTATTCATTTTTCTTTTCATTCCCCCAAAGGCATTTAAGGAAATAAATGCCTAGGATTATTTAAACCTTAAACTTGAGCTGGAATCAAGTCTGGAACGAGTTTTGTCAGAGTTAAACGCTGTTTTGCTGCGGTAGGGCCAAGCAAGACGAAACCTCTTAAGGTACCCTCGCCATCAGCTGCTTTGGCAAGCATACCATCTTCAAGCTCTTCTGTTTCCCAACTGACTTCAACATCTACAGGCGCAGAAAGTACGGTGAGTGGTGCAGCAGGCGTTTTAACTGCAACAGGCATAGCAGGATAATGTACATGGGTGGTTTGGCCACTCAATGTTTTGGCCAACGCACGGGCTTGCTGCATAATGGGCATGACATAAGGTAAAAGAGTTCCATTTACCTCTGCACAGTCTCCAATTGCAAAAACATCAGTTTGATTTGTTTCCAATAAACTGTTGGTAATCACACCTCGACTGGTTTGAATATCTGCGGTTTTGGCCAATGAAATATTAGGCTGCAAACCAATCGCTGAAAGGACAATATCTGCGACCAAGGTCTGACCATTGGCAAGTGTGACAGCATAGTCTTGTCCGTTATTAATCTTGGTGACTTTTTCAACTGTTGTAGAAAGTACAAAATGAATGCCACTTTCTTCAAGATTCTGTTGAAAAGCCTCAGCAACATGTGCTGGTAGTAACCGACCTAAAGGACGAGGAGATAGATCAATGACGGTCACTTCATGACCTGTATTTTGCAGATCATTTGCAAATTCACAACCGATGAGTCCCGCACCCAAAATCACGACACGTTTGTCATTACATTGTGCTAGATTTTCACGAAAAGCACGATAATCAATCAGTGAATTAACCACATGGATATCATCACTACCATCACCTGCAATAGCTAAGCGAATCGGATTTGCTCCAACAGCTAAAACTAATTTTGAATAAGGTTGAATGTGTTGGTGTCCATCCTTTTCTGTGACCAATTCATGTCGATCCGTATGGATTTCTTTGACCCAAGTAAAGCTTTGAATTTTCATATTGAGCTGGGTCGACATTTTCTCAGCATCACCTAATGGAATTTGCTCGGGCGCTTTATTGCCTACAAGTGCATTTGATAATGTGGGTTTGGCATAATTTACTGCATCGTCAGCACAAATCATGAGAAGTTCATGCTCTGGGTTTAATTTCCTAAACTCTCGAGCCAAAGTATAACCTGCCATGCCTGATCCGATGATGACGATAGGATGCATTGCGTATTCTCCATTCACAGTAAATTATAGTGGTGGTTTAAGTATAAAAAAGACCATGAATGTAGCATGGTCTTGGTAAAACATCTTAGATTTCGATCATTTCAAAATCAGCTTTTGAAACGCCACAATCAGGGCAAGTCCAATCATCTGGGATATCTTCCCATTTTGTCCCCGGTGCAATGCCGTCTTGTGGCCAGCCTTCTGACTCGTCATAGATCCATCCACATACGATGCATTGATATTTTTTCATTTGATTCTCCAACCCGATAAGTTCGCTTCAGCGGCCTGTCGTAAAACTGATCCATTCTTTGATATAGATTCTGATAATAAACACAAAGGAGTCTATTCAGTTTCTGATTTTTACGCAGTTCTACTTCTAAGTAAAGCAAATAAAGGAGTTTAATCATTCAGAATAAAAGCGGAATGGCAGCTTGGGACAAAAGTGGGGTTATTTGGGCAATGCTGCCAATCCGTAGAGATTAAAAAAATAGATAATAATATTTTTTACAAAGACTTAAAGTCTCTTTATATAAGTAGAAAAACTCATTCAATATCCAATTTTTTTGCTTTGTAGCTCCGACTGGTCTTAAATAAAGGGAGGGAGTAGAATAAATATACAATCTGCTATGAATAGTTATTTCCATGATTTCAAGCCAGACTTTATGGGCGCATATCCGCACCGTGCCCAATTTTCCTAAACAAGGCGTTTGTTTTTATGATTTGACGCCTTTATTTATGAAGGAACTCGATCTACTCACGGATGCTTTGATTCAGGCCATTCCAGATGAACAATTACGACAAGTGGAAAGCTTTGTGGCAGTTGAAGCACGTGGATTTGTCTTGGCAACCTTATTGGCGCAACGTTTACAAAGAGGTCTGATTTTGGTTCGTAAGGCTGGAAAATTGCCACCACCAGTCGAGAGTGTCGTTTATAGCTTGGAATATGGGACAGATCAATTGGAAATGTCAGCTCAAATTGAAGCGCAAAAAGTTATCTTGGTCGATGATGTTCTGGCGACGGGTGGAACTTTAAAAGCAGTCAATCAATTAAGTCAAAAATGTGGACATCAGGTATTAGGTGCTGTGATTTTACTGGATTTACCCGATTTACATGCAGATTTAGATTTACTCGTTTGGCATGTCCTGAATAATAAATTTGTAAATTCTCTGTGAAAGTTAAACCTTTAAAAAAGAGAATGGAAAATCTAAGCTTTTCTGATTCTCTTTGAGTCAAAGTTTGAACCTATTTAAAATACTGTTTCTGAATATGTTCAATCAAATGATTAATCTTTTCAGGCTGCTCTAAACGATGATGACCACCTTCAACAGCATCAATCAGCATATAGTTTTCTAGCTGTGATTGAACTTCACGCATATCAATCACTTCATCGCCCAACTCAAGATAAGCCAGTCTTGGAATATCATGATCCAGATCTTCAGGCAAAATGGGTGGATAGTCATCACGGAAATGAGGATTTAAACTCGGGTTGGCGACAATCGTTGCCAATTGATATTGACTGGAAAGTTTAAGTGCCCAGTATCCACCTAAACTATGTCCAATGAGGATATTGGGCTGAATACTCTGAATAATATTCTGATAGAAATTTGCAACAGTATCATAGTTTAAATTACGATAATCGACATCAATACAAAACTTGTTTGTACTTTGAATGGCATGAAACTTGGTTGATTCACGAGAAGAGTCCAAGCCATGCAAAAATAATATTTTCAATTGATTTTGCAACATTTTTTATTTAAACCAGTAGCAAGAATAAACTGGTCACTCCTTGTCCTCAGCTATTCATTTTAAAAGCACGTCAATGTTTAAATATTTTACTGTGAAGTATAGAGATTGAATCTTAGATTTTGGTCTAAGGCGGCTTATCCAAAATTTTAAAATAAAGGATTCACATGAATTTCAACGATACAGGAGAAGAAATCATACGAAAATGTGATGACATCTGCTAAACTATACGACTTCATTTTTTTACTTAATCGAGGCAGAGATGACGCAACAAAACGCTCAATCGACTTCTGAACCCATTATTTCCGAAAACGATTTAATTGCGCAGCGTCATGCCAAGTTAAAACAAATTCAGGACAATGCCAAGGAAAACGGCCAAAGCCCTTGGCCTAATACTTTCAAGCGTGAACATTACGCAGCTGATTTACAAGAACAATTTAAAGAGCTGGATAAAGCACAGATCGAAGCAGCTGAACATGTTTATGTTAAAATTGCTGGTCGTGTCATGCTTAATCGCGGATCGTTCATGGTGATTCAGGACATGACGGGTCGTATCCAGCTTTATGTTGACCGTAAAGGTTTACCAGCGGAAACGCTTGAAACTATTAAAAGTTTAGACCTGGGCGATATTATTGCGGCTGAAGGCTATATTGGTCGTTCAGGCAAAGGCGATTTGTATGTCCACCTCGAAGCTTTTGAGTTACTGACCAAATCTTTGCGTCCGTTACCAGACAAATTTCATGGTTTAACCGATACTGAAGCCAAATATCGTAAACGTTATTTGGACTTGATCGTGAATGAAGAGACACGTAAAACTTTTGAAATTCGTGCCAAAGTCGTTGCAGGTATTCGTGCATTTTTGACCAATGAACGTTTCATGGAAGTAGAAACCCCAATGATGCATATCATTCCAGGTGGTGCTTCTGCGCGTCCATTTGAAACTCATCATAATGCGTTGGATATGCCTTTATTTTTGCGTATCGCGCCTGAGCTTTATTTAAAGCGTTTGGTCGTGGGTGGTTTTGAGCGTGTATTTGAGATCAATCGTAACTTCCGTAATGAAGGTGTATCTACACGTCATAACCCAGAATTTACCATGATCGAATTTTATCAGGCCTATGCAGATTATAAAGACCTGATGCAATTGACTGAAAATATGCTGGAAAAATTGGCACTGGATATTTTGGGAACAACTGATGTTCCGTATCAAGAGGAAGTGTTTAGCTTTAAAGGGCCTTTTAAAAAGATTTCCATGTTCGACGCGATTTTAGAACATAACCCAGAATTTACCCCTGAAAATGTAAATGATCGTGAATTTTTGGCTAAATTCACACGAGATGTGTTGAAAGAGCAGGTAAAACCTGGTTTTGGTCTGGGTAAATTGCAAACGATTGTATTTGAAGAAACTGTTGAAACTAAACTACGTCAGCCAACATTTATTACGGAATACCCAGCAGAAACGTCTCCACTTGCTCGTCGTAATGATGACAATCCACATATTACCGATCGTTTTGAATTTTTTATCGGTGGTCGTGAACTTGCCAATGGCTTCTCGGAGTTGAATGATCCGATTGATCAAGCTGAACGTTTTCAGGCTCAGGTTGCAGAAAAAGATGCAGGGGATGACGAAGCCATGCATTATGATGCCGACTTTGTTGAAGCTCTGGAATATGGCTTACCTCCAACCGCAGGTGAAGGCATCGGAATTGACCGTTTGGTCATGTTATTTGCTAATGCACCAAGCATTCGCGATGTGATTTTATTCCCGCATATGCGTCGTAAAGATTAATAAGATTGAGTAAATTCAAATAAAACCACTTTCGAGTGGTTTTATTTTGCCTGTTAATATGTATGCAACGTAAATGTTACGTTTAAAGATTGCAAACTTTTGATAAAAAATTTATGGTGTGGCTGAGAAATAAACTTGAGAAAGACACACTAATGTTTTCGAGAAAAACACTTTTAATGGCAATGCTGGCTGTAAGCTCTTCTTCTTTATTTGCACAAGGTCTTATGCTCAATGACCAAAATTTAAGAACGGATCTTAACTGGTTGAATCAACAGGGTGTTATTCAAATTAGCACTTCGACTTGGCCGTTAAGTGGTGATGAAATTGAGCGAGCGCTTTCTCAAGCTCGAATTTCCAATACGACTCAGGAAAAAGTTATCAATTCAGTGAGAGCTGCTCTAAAAGCAGATAATCATCCTATTAAGGTTGGTTTATTTGCTGAAACTGATCAAAAAAATATTCCTCAGGCATTCGGCGATAAACAAAAATCCCAATATCAGGGATCACTTGAGTTTAATGCGGGTGGTGAAAACTGGGATGCCAAAATTCGTGTAAACGCTGAAAAAGATCAACAGATTGACAATGGACATGATGTCAACGTCGAAGGCTCGTATTTAGCTGGAAAAATCTGGAACCAATGGGTGGTTGCGGGTCAAATTCCAACATGGTGGGGACCGGGTCATGATGGCAGTCTGATTCGTGGAGACGCAAGTCGTCCTGTGTATGGTGTTACTATGCAGCGGGCAGAACAAAATGCTTTCGAAACTAAATGGCTATCATGGATTGGACCTTGGCAGTATCAGGCCTTTGCTGGTCAGCTAGATGATTATAAAGCAGTGCCTCATGCAAAATTACTTGGACTGCGTATAACTGCTCAACCATTGCCATATTTGGAATTAGGCGCATCTCGAACCTTACAATGGGGGGGAGAAGGGCGTTCTGAAAGTTGGGATTCTTTATGGAATGCCATTAAAGGTAATGATAATGTTTATGATGGAGATGATGATCGTTCAAATCAGATTGCTGGATTCGATGGCCGTTTAAATTTACAACCACTTTTAGATGTACCTGTAGGTATTTATGGACAATACGTGGGTGAAGATGAAGCAGGTAAATTGCCATCAAAAAAAATGTATTTAGCAGGTGTCGATTATTCTTCTATTTATAAAAATATGCCTTACCAACTTTATGCAGAATGGGCGGATACTCGCACCAATGGCGATGTAAAGGGTATTTCCTACAACCACTATATTTATACCGATGGTTACTATCAACATGGCTACCCTCTAGCACATGCGATGGGTGGTGATGGTCAAATGGTATCGGTCGGCGGTGATATTCGTGTCGATATCATGAATCGGATTAGTGGGCGTATTTTATTTGCAAAAGTGAACCAGTCAAATCTGGATATAAATCAGGCATTCCCTGAAAAAGACGAAATTAAGGCATTGGATTTAACATGGTCGCATTATTTGAAACCTGATATTCCATTGAAAATTAATGGCTGGGTGAGTGACTCGGATGTTCATGGAAATGATGCAGGCGCATCAGTTGGTATTGAGTTTCCACTGGATCGGAAAAGCCTTGGTTTTTAAATCTATAAAATTGAAATAAGCCTGCAATCGCAGGCTTATTTTTTGAGTTATCCTGTTATTTTTTTAGTGCTTGTGCATAACGTTCATTGACTTTATTCCAGTTCACCACACTCCAAAATGCCTTGATGTAGTCAGCACGGCGGTTTTGGTATTTTAAATAATAAGCATGTTCCCAAACATCTAGTGCTAATAAAGGCGCACCTTTGGTCTCAGCGATATCCATAAGTGGATTATCCTGATTTGGGGTTGAGGTAATCGCTAGTTTTCCATCTGGTGTTACTATTAGCCATGCCCAGCCTGAACCAAAGCGGCCTGATGCAGCTTCATTAAACTTTTGCTTAAATGCATCTAAAGAGCCAAAATCCTGATTGATTTTTTTTAACAAGGTTGAACTTGGCTGTCCAGTTTTACTGGTCGGTGCTAAGCTGTCCCAAAAAAAGGTATGGTTAAAATGGCCCCCGCCATTATTACGAACGGCTGTATTGTATTTGGAAATCTGTGTTTGTAACTGAAGTAGATCTGTTTTATCTAATTCGGGATAGGTTTTGATTTGTGCATTAAGATTATCCACATACGCTTTATGGTGCTTGCCGTAGTGGATTTCCATGGTTTGTTGGTCAATGGCAGGTTCCAGAGCATTGCTGGCATAAGGTAAAGGAGCCTGTTTGAATTCGGCCAGAACAGATAGACTGAACATGGATGTGGTCAGAAGAATGAGTGTGGTTTTGAATGCTCGTGTCATTATGTGGTCCTACATCTATAAAACTTTTTTAGAACGACATAGTAGCTGTTTTGTCAAAGATAATGATTCTTGGTTACATTTATATAATAAAGTTTGGTATGAGAACAGTAAAAATAAATTTCATTTTAAGAATTTACAGATTCCAATTTTAGCGTCATTTGAAAATACAATAAGTCTTTTCGTTGATGAATTTGATATTCTGAAAGGACTCTTAATCAACTCATGTACAATATTTTGGTGGGGTTTTAAAATTAAAAGATTTCTAAAATCTAAATATTAAGATGCATTTTGATGTATTTGAGTGTTTGATGAACAGATGATAAATAAAGGTGTTGACGCAAATCGTAGATCTATAGATAATGCGCACACAGTTTATGGCTATGTAGCTCAGTTGGTTAGAGCACCGCACTCATAATGCGGGGGTCACAGGTTCAAGTCCCGTCATAGCCACCATTTTTAAAGATCATGTACCTTACATGATCTTTTTTTTATTTATAAATCTTATTAATGGCGCATAGAAGAGATGAGTAGCAAAGAATAATTGATTTAAAACAAGGTTTGAGTCTTTTATTAAGTCAAATGTTTAGAAATCATAGTCAATGTTTCAGAACGTATGTAAAAAGGTTTCAGCAGGTTAAAGATTAAAGGCTCTAACAAATTTTGCTCATCCAAAGCTAGAATTGCTTTAGGGTAAAAACGCAAAGCTTCAGTTTGAATATCTTGTTCAGTTAATCCAATACCAAACAGTAAATCTTGTAAGCTTTCATTTTCATAAAATCGATAAAATACTTCGACTCCATGTAAAATCAGGTTTTGTATCAGCGGTGACTGACGTAATTCTTTCCAGTATTCATAAATTAAAACAAAAAATTCTTCAATATCAATAGGTTTTAATTGTGAAATGTATTGATAAATGGTTTTTTCTTTGACATCATCCCAGATATTACGAATTAAAATTTCAAGATCTTCATTGGTCAGGATGCTTAATTCAGCCAATTGTTGCTGAATAAATTCTGCTAGATAGACTTCCAGTTTTTGCTCAAGACGTTGTTGTTGAAGGTTGGAAAATTTCAGCAGTTTACGTTTCCATGCGGGTTCATCTTGTTCATGTGAAGAGCTGTTGAAAACCGAAGGCGTAAATAATATGGGAAGCTTATTTTGTAAAACGGTTGTGGCAATAAAATGGCACAATTGACGAATGGCAGGACTACTTTTTAAAAACTGATTTAAGTATATCCGTACATTATCCAGCTCTAAAAATTTAGATAGCCAGATTTCAAATTGTTGATCTGAAACGAGATCATTAACACTAGCTGTTGAAGACAGAGCATATAAATATATTTTTTGAGCAATTTCACCAATAAATTCAAGTAAGCCTGCACCCAACTGCATTTCCAGTGCATAACGCTGAACGACTGCCTGTAGTTGATCCAGATCGACTACCTGACCCAGTTTTAGAGATTGTGCATTATTAAAAATGAGATGCGTAATGTGCTGAAGATATTGGGAAGAATGTTCCCCAGTAAGCTGTTGTTTAAAATAACCAACTTGCTCAAGCAAAAGTGCTTGGGCAAGTTGTTCACTCGGCGATAATGTCTGATCCGTGACAATTTGATCCTTAGATGTCATCTGGTCTCCAACCATTTACAATAGGGTAGCGGCGTTCGCGGCTAAAGGCACGCGAACTGATGCGAGGCCCAATCGCTCCCTGACGACGTTTATATTCATTCCGGTCTACAAGACGGACAACTTTCTCTACAACTGCTTTATCAAAGCCTTTGGCAATAATATCTTCTTGGCTTTGATCCTCTTCGATATAAGCATACAAGATTGCATCGAGAATATCATACGCAGGCAATGAGTCCTGATCTTTTTGATCGGGGCGTAATTCTGCTGATGGCGGTCGAGTAATAACACGCTCAGGAATCACAGGGGTATCACTTAAGCTATTACGATATTTCGCTAATTCAAAAACGATGGTTTTATAGACATCTTTGAGGACTGCAAAGCCACCGACCATATCACCATATAAAGTGCAGTAACCCACTGCTAATTCAGATTTATTGCCTGTAGACAACACCAGATTACCAAATTTATTGGAAAGTCCCATTAATAATGTACCACGCGCACGAGCTTGCAAGTTTTCTTCGGTTGCATCGGCTGGGCTATTGCCAAAAAATGGATATAGTGTTTGCATAAAGCTATTCACAATATTGTGAATCTCAGCGATACCAAAAGTGACACCCATACGTCGTGCTTGTTCAGAAGCATCTTCAACACTGATTTGTGCAGTATAAGTATAAGGCATCATGACTGCCTGCACTTTATCCGGACCAAGTGCATCTACCGCAATTGCAAGAGTCAATGCTGAATCGATCCCCCCTGATAAGCCTAAAATAACTCCTGGAAACCCAGAGCGCTGGACATAATCACGGGTTGCCATGACGAGACCCTGATAGATTTCCGCAATCGCATCCAGATTCGGGGAAGGATCCGCAACATTAAACTTTTTGTCTTCAGGATTAAAATCGGTGAAATAAAGAGCCTCTTTAAAACTCGGGGCCTTTAGCGCAAGACTGCTGTCATGGTTGATAATAAAACTACTACCATCAAAAATCAGATCATCCTGTCCGCCCACCTGATTGACATAGATCAGATTGACATTGAATTGTTTAGACAACTCAGTCAGGGTTTGTACACGATGTTGTGGCTTACCCACTTCATAAGGCGAAGCATTTAAAATCAAAATACTGTCAACATTTAATTGTGCGACTTGTTTTACAGTATTGAGTGACCAGATATCTTCACAAATTAGTACGCCAAATTTATGGCCTAAATATTCAAAAACAAGATGTTGATGACCCTCATTGAAATAGCGCTTTTCATCAAACACGCCGTAATTTGGTAAATTATGTTTATTATAAATTCCGAGGACTTGACCATTCTTCATCACGGCAGCTGAATTGTAACGCTGACCTTCTTCAGTCAAATGTACAAAACCGAATACCATGACGATATCTTTGACTTCAGCAAGTTTTTGAAAGGCTTTCTCGATACGTTTGGCGAGTGCTGGACGTAACAATAAATCTTCCGATGGATAACCGATCACTGAAAGTTCTGGGAAAATAATTAAATCAGCATTTTGTTTTTTTGCTTCAAGAGTCTGCTCAATCATTTTTTGAGCATTTGCATCTATATTGCCAATATGCGGTGAAAATTGGGCAAGGGCAATTTTAAAACTTTTCATCCAAACCTAATCCTAGATTAAATATATAGATATACACAACATGTTGATTTATCATTTTTTTTGTTCAACTCTGTGTATGAGGTAACAAATAAAGTTAACGTATAACGTAAAAGCGCAAGGTGGATAATATATACCAATCCAATGTTTTTCGGCGTAAAAAATGACAAGTTTTTGCATATTATTATGGAATACTTACAAATTGACATTTTCTATGCACTAGATCATAGCATTATATTAAAGCAATGATGATGTGTTTAGAAATAATATGATATACGGTTTAAATAGACATTTGATTGTAAAAAAACGATTTTTGACTCAAGCTGAAAAGCAATTAGCAATCAGTGTATTTGGTACATCTCTCCAATTTGAACACATTCAGATTATTGCACATCGACTGGTTTTGAAACATTTTGCAATTAGTCCGAATGGAAATATCTATTTTCATCCAGCCGACTGGACTGATGATTTTTCACAAGAAACAATTTTGAAGCAATCATGGTTTATTCATGAACTGGTTCATGTCTGGCAAGTTCAACAGGGAATCAAATTAATTCGTCAAGGATTGTTTGATCGTAAATATCGTTATGCACTCGAGCAAGGCAAGCAGTTTCTTCATTATGGTATTGAACAACAAGCGCAGATGGTTCAGGATTATTTTATTCGATTACATACAGGACAAAGTTGTCGTGATCTAGCCGAATGTATTCCCTTTATTCCTCGTTCGCCAAATCATAATGATTGATGTCATTCACTATATTCTAAGATAATTTTTTAGAAAATAATCAATTTAAAACAAGACAGAGGCTAAATCGCAGCAATGATTTAACCTCTGTGGCTCGGTTTAAACTGGGAAATCTAAACCTAAATAAATGCTGTTAAGAGAGACAGTCCGTCAATTTACTGAGCGGGCTGTGCAGGTTGACCCTGTCCTTGAGCTTCAGCTGCATTTTCAGAACCTGGTTGTGCTGAAGTTGGTTGGCCAGCAGCAGATTCAGGAGATGCAGTTGCAGGAGATTCCTGAGTAGATACGACGACCTTTTCCTGTTCATTCGCGTGGTCTGCTTTAGCAGCAAAAGTTGTTGCAGCAGCTAAAGTAAATGTTGAAGCAAGTAAGATTTTAACTAATTTCATTGGAGGCATCCTTTTATTTAATTAAATAACTGATGTTTTGCATCAGAAGCAAAGTTGAATCATCTAACGTAGACAATTGCTTGTTTGCTTGGTAGTCATCCTAGAAGCTCTATTCTTAGTCGGCAATGAATGAAACAATGCTTAACGTAGAAGGTTACATAAAAAACACAATGCTGCATGGAGTGTACTTTTATTGTAAAAATCACATGATTTCATTCTCTATAAACTGTATGGATTTATTTCTTAATGGTTGAAAAATGATCAAAAAAATTACTTAGCTTTACATAGGCAAGTTGATGCATTCTTCATGCTTATTGGATATTTCGTTGGTTAAGGTTTTTAATGATGTTTTTCCAGATTATGAGTGTGCTGTTTATCACAATAATGAGTGTAAAAAGATTATGCAAGCATACTGTGGATATTTAAAATCCATAATAAGATAGAGGCAGTTGCTAGATTTTATCTACTAAATTTTTATTTGTTCTCGCGATTGATAAGTTGAGTTTAACGTGAAAATCATTAATTCTAAAAGTGTCCCTACGCATATCATTTCAGGATTTTTGGGTGCGGGAAAAACCACCCTATTGCAGTATTTACTTCAACAAAAGCCTGAACATGAGGTTTGGGCAATATTAATGAATGAGTTTGGTCAAATTGGAATTGACCAGCAACTATTGCCTCAAGAGCAGGGCTTTGAAATAAAAGAGTTACTGGGTGGATGCATGTGTTGCAGTAGCCAATTACCCTTACATATCGCATTGGCACGTTTGCTTTCAGAGTCAAAACCCGACCGTTTATTTATAGAACCGACAGGGTTAGGGCATCCAGCACAATTGATAGAACAATTAACAGAACCTCACTGGCAAAGCAGTCTGGATATGCGGGCGTTGGTTACAGTCGTCGATGGCAGCCGCTTACACGAAACGGAGTGGGTTAAACACAATTTGTATGAAGATCAGATCAAGGCTGCGGAAATTATCGTCATTTCCCATATAGATGTAATGACGTTTGAAGACGATCAGGCACTATTGCAACTTCAGCAAGAATACGAGGTTTACCAGCAACATTGGCTAAAGGTTGCGCATGGTGAGCTTGAATTAAAACAGATTGATCTGGCACACGTCATGCATGAGCGTAAAATCCAGCCTTTATTGATACAACAAAGACAGCATTCGATTTCAGAAGAAAGATCAGAAATCAAAGAGCTACCTTATCATTATGTAGAGCATGCACAAGGTTATATTGTAGCGGGTTGGAAATTGCCACGTCGTTGGACATTTAATTTTGAACAATTGCTGGATGTCTTATGTGAACAGCAAAATTGGTTGCGTATAAAAGCTATTTTTCATACCAATCAGGGCTGGATGTATTTCAACTGCAATCCGCATCAATTTAATTATAAAACTGGTGAAGAAAATATTGATAATAGAATTGAAATGATTAGCCAGCACGAACACAACTGGCTCAAGCTTGAAACGGATTTGTTGGCGGCAAGGATAGAAACCTGATTGGGTTCCTATCTTGTTATTTTAAATTATTTTTGATCTAAAACAGTTTTAGCCTGTGCATGGTCAATATCTTTTTCCCAGTGTGCTATGACCACAGTGGCTACGCAGTTTCCAATCAGGTTAGTACAAGCACGTACAATTCCGATAAACCAGTCTACGGAAAGCAAAAGAACTAGCCCAATCGCAGGTAAACTTGGGATAACGGATAAAGTTGCTGCTAAAATTACTAAAGCAGAACCTGGAATTCCGTGTGCTCCTTTAGATGTGACCAATGAAACCAGCAAAATAGCAAGTAAGTCATGGATGGAAAGATCAATATTGCAGGCTTGTGCGATAAAAATAACGCCTAAGGTTAAATAAATGGAAAATCCATCCAGATTAAAAGAATAACCGGTTGGAATGACCAAACCTACCGTTGAGTCTTTAATCCCCAGTGCTTTCAGTTTTTTCATGATTTGTGGCAAAACCGAATCAGAAGAAGCCGTGCCTAAAACAATAGATAATTCATCTTTGAAATAGTTTAAAAATTTGAAGATATTTAAACTTGTCAATTTAAGAATAAAACCTAAAATTCCCACGACAAAGACTATACAGGTGAGGTAAAACAAAATTACCAGATAGCCCAGTTGTATCAGGGAGTCTAGTCCAAATTTTGCTGTGGTATACGCTACTGAACCTAAAACGCCCAAAGGTGCAAGTCGAATAATGAGCCCCATCATCTTAAAAAGCACTTCAGAAAAAGCTTCGATAGATTGACAGACCAGAGTTGAAAATTGTTTTGGAATAAGCAATAGACTGACTCCAAATAAAATTGCAATCAATAAAACTTGAAGGATATCTCCATCTGTAAATGCACCAAATAAGGTCTTAGGGATAATATGTAAAATAAAATCTGAACCAGAACTAATGGCATGAGCGCGTTCAGTATAGGTGCTGAGGTCTTTGCTATCGAGTTGGCCGATGTCAATATTCATTCCTGTACCTGGTTTGAATATATAGGCGACAGCGATTCCCAGAATCAGCGCTAGAGTGGTGACAATTTCAAAATAAAGAATCGTTTTTGCACCAACTTTCCCCATTTTCTTAATATCACTTGCCCCATAAATCCCCAGTACCACTACACAAAATACGATCGGTGCAATCAGCATTTTTATCAGGGAAATAAATCCATCACCTAAAGGTTTTAAATTTAAAGAGAAATCATGAAAACTGATGCCAATCAGGATACCTAAAATTAAGGCGATAATGACCTGAATAAAGAGACTGGATTTGATTTTTTGCCACATCTTACATGTTCATCATTGAGAAATCCCCCGAACCTTGCAAAAAGCTCGCCAGTTTTGAAAACAACAATAGAAATCATCTGAGTGATAGAGAGAATAAAATGATAAGAAATATGAATAGACAGATACGATGACTTCAATCTGATCTAGAAAATCAGGTATGCTAGCGCCCATTGAAAATGGACAGTTTTATTATGGCGCTCAAAGCAACGATTTATAAAGCAGACTTGAACATTGCAGATATGGATCAACATCAATATGGGGATTATCAACTCACTTT
Source organism: Acinetobacter sp. S40 (assembly GCF_016624705.1). NCBI lineage: Bacteria > Pseudomonadati > Pseudomonadota > Gammaproteobacteria > Moraxellales > Moraxellaceae > Acinetobacter > Acinetobacter sp. S40. The sequence continues at coordinate 69,696 of NZ_JACVTU010000012.1, read as the reverse complement.
AGCTTTGCATCCTTCTGAAACTTTAGAGCGTTTAATGGTTCGTATAGTTGCGTTTGCTCGTTATGCAGATGAACGGCTTGAATTTACCAAAGATTTATTTGAAAGTGATGAGCCTGCTTTATGGAAAAAGGATTTAACAGGACAGCTTCAGCAATGGATTGAAATTGGCTTACCTTCAGAAGACAAAGTGAAAAAAGCAGCCGCACGTTGTAAACATGTTGCAGTAATTGCTTATGGCTCGCAAGTAAATGATTGGTGGAAAAGAAATAGCAAAATTAAAACCCTTGAAAATGTTGAAGTCTGGCAAATTTCTGCAGATAGTTCTGCGCAACTTGAACCGCTATGCCAACGGACTATGCAACTCCAACTTAATGTGATGGATGGTGAATGGACACTTATTGGTGATCAGGCACAAGTCGTGATTCAGTGGACACCGTTACAAACGCTATAATTTTAGCAAGCAAAACAAACCTATTTTATCTGGAGAATTTGTCATGACTAAAGAACTGGAAATTATTGATTTAAAAGTGGGTGAGGGTAAAGAAGCAGTTAAAGGCGCCTTAATTACTACACATTATACAGGCTGGCTTGAAGATGGAACCAAGTTTGACGCTTCAATGGATCGCGGAAACTATTTTGAATGTGTGATTGGAACCGGCCGTGTCATTAAGGGTTGGGATCAGGGCATCATAGGAATGAAAGTGGGCGGAAAACGTAAATTAATCGTTCCTTCTCATTTGGCTTATGGTGAACGTAAAATGGGTAAACTTATTCCTGCAAACTCAAATCTGATTTTCGAGATTGAATTGTTTGATGTGAAAACACGTGATGACTGAGTGCTCAAGTCATGCCTCAAAGTAACATATTGAATCTTCATGCAAAGAACGATTTGGTATGCTGCTTTGATGCATATTCCAACTGATGATTACTTAGTAGCTGTATTGAATAAAGCCTGAACTAATATTGGTAAAGTTATTACAATAAAAAGATTATTTTTTATTATTTTAGACCTCAATTTTTTGTAGTGATCAACTTATTTTCATCACAAATGTCAATCTTATTTGCAGTGATACATTTAGCTCTTTGTTTAAATTAAAAGGTTCTACCCTGTTGGGTACACTAAATATAAAAATAAATTTTTCATAATGTACTTCTAAGCAGGTTTGAAAAGGCGGATTGAATATTTCAATAAATTTACAACAAATTTATGTGATTTAATTGGCCTTTATTTGTGTAAAATTAGATTAATAGGCAAAAGCCCTATTTTGAAACTAAGTGTGCCGACTTAGGATCATTTTAATACCAAGATAAAAGCAACAATAAGAGATGACGACTATGAATGATTATTCTGACTTAACCGCCACAGAGCTTTTAAAAGAGTTACATCATTTTTTTATGATCGATACTAATCAAGAAGAGTATTCAGGATTATGGGTGCAGGAAAAAGTCAATTTTGATAAACATTATTGGCTAGATGAGGATCGTAAAGTTGAATTGATTAAAGAGACATTATCCATGCATCCGCATCAATCTGCTAATTATCGTATTACGTTATTACAAGATGCTGAGCGGATTACACTCCTGGATTATGATGGTGTTAATAAAAAAATCAAAATCTTCCGCCGTGGACAGTGGATTAATCGCTTATATAAATATTTGTACCAAAAAGAGCGTTATTATTTGGAGCAAATGGCTGAAAATCCTAATTTTGCAATGATTGAATATTAATTCAGCTATAAACTTAGATCGTATTATTGAGCAAAGTTGAGTTTACTTATTAGACTTTAATGTAATTTACTTATAAAAAAGATGGCTTTTTTGCCATCTTTTTTATGCAAGACTTACAAAATAATTTATCTTATTTTGAGTGAATTTTGTACAAAAACAAATGTTTGAATATTTATTTTAAAAATAATTATATCTTGAAATATGACTGTAAAGTTAAGAAAAACCTACAAAAAATTTTAAGTTTCTTTTCAGATTTGATTAGTATAACGGACACTGTTAAAAGCCTGATGGATTTCTGTCAAAAAGCAATGGATTGTGGTCAGTAGAAAAGACATTTTCGACGAGACAAAGCCTTCAGAAAATAACCCGAATTGAAAGATGATATTTCTATGCAAACACGCTTTCCCTTGCAAACTTTAACTTTGAGCATTTCATTATTGTTCAGTTCTATTGGAATAAGTTATGCCCATGCAGAATCGGTAACCACTGATCTTCCTACAGCATCGGAGATACCAGCTGTGACTGATCCTCATACAGGTGAAGCACCAGAAGAAGAACCACAAATTGATGTGTCAACTTTAACAATTATTGGTTATCACGAAATTACATCTAAAGAAGCTGTTATTCCAGATTATGCTGTGACTCCACAGCGTTTTGAAATGCATTTGGATTGGCTGATTAAAAATGGTTATCACTTTATAAGTGTAGATCAATTAATTAAAGCCAATGAAGGTAAACTTAAATTACCTCCAAAACCTGTTTTATTGACTGTGGATGATGGTTATCAATCTTTCTATCAATATGCATACCCAATTTTAAAAGCTCGAAAAATCCCTGCGGTTTTGGCGGTGGTGGGTAAATGGCTTGAAGTTAAGCCGAATAAAATGGTGCAGTTTGGTGATGAAAAGCTGGACCGTAGCAAATTATTAAGCTGGAAAGAAATTAAAGAAATGCAGGATAGTGGCCTGATTGAAATTGGCAGCCACAGTTATGATCTTCATCATGGAGTAAATGGTAATCCTCAGGGTAATTCTGAACCCGCGGCTACAACGCGTATTTATGATGCAAAAACTAAAACTTATGAGTCGGATCGTGCTTATGAAAAACGCATTAGTGACGATTTAAAGAAAAATATTGAAATATTTAAGGCAAATGGCATTCGTGCGCCACGCGTTATGGTTTGGCCGTATGGTCGCTATAATATGGAAACCGTGCGTATTGCCAAAAAATTAGGCATGCCAATTACTATTACCCTGGATGACGGCCCTGATCACGTAAGCAAATCTTTAGGTCATTTAAGTCGTATTCTGGTGATGAAAGGTGAGAGTACCGATGATTTGGCACAGGATATTTTAACTCGCCAAATGAACCTGACGGATAATAATCGTCCGCAAAAAATTATGCATATCGATCTAGATTATATTTATGATCCTGATCCAGCTCAGATTGAGCGTAATCTAGGTCATGTTCTAGATCGAATTCGTGAATCTGGGGTAAATACCGTGTATTTGCAGGCTTTTTCTGATCCAGATGCCAATGGTTCTGCGGATATGGTGTATTTCCCAAATCGCTATATTCCAATGCGCGCCGATTTATTTAACCGTGTAGCTTGGCAGATTTCGACTCGCACTGGTGTAAATCGTGTTTATGCATGGATGCCACTCATGGCGTGGGAACTACCTAAAAATAATCCTGCCTCTAAAAAACTAGTGGTAACTCAGCAGCCGAAAAATAGCGATCATCTCAATATGGGCTACATTCGTTTAAGTCCATATTCACCAGAAGCACGTAAAGTGATTGAAGGTATTTATACAGACTTGGCAAAATATTCCACATTTGATGGTATACTATTCCATGATGATACAACATTATCTGATTATGAAGATGCCAGTCCCGATGCATTAAAGGCATATGCAAAAGCTGGTTTGCCAACGGATCTTGAAAAAATCCGTAACGATGATGCTTTGTTATCAAAATGGACGGATTTCAAAATCAAGACGATTGATAACTTTGCAATGAAGTTGGCTTCAGATGTGCGTTATTATCAGCCCTATTTAATGACTGCGCGCAATCTGTATGCGCAAGTTGCTTTATCTCCGTATGCAGAGAACTGGTATTCCCAATCTCTGGAGCAGTCACTAAAACGCTATGATTTTACTGCGATTATGGCCATGCCTTATATGGAGCAAGCAGACAATCCAACCAAGTTTTATCAGGATATTGTTAAACGTGTAAAACAATATCCGAATGGAATTAAGAAAACCGTATTTGAATTACAGGCTACTAACTGGCGCACCAATCAACCTGTGCCATCGCAGGAGCTTGTCGATACGATTCGTTCCCTGTACAGCCAGGGTGCTATGCACGTGGGATATTATCCTGATGATCCATTCAAAGATCATCCTGATACCCAGATGTTGCATGATGTATTTGCGACTAAACCTTCAAAGTTAGTCCCGTAGCAGGAATTGACCATGTCAACAACCTTACAGCATTTATGGCATTCAGCACTGAACTTTGTGTTCTATTATCCGCTGTTTATGTCATATTTGTGGATGATGGGGGCGCTGATCTTTTATTGGAAAGAGCGTAAAGAGCCCCCATATCAGCAACCTGCTGAATTAGACGTTTATCCAATGGTTGCTGTACTTATTCCTTGCTTTAATGAAGGGGATAATGCAGAAGAAACCATTAGCCATGCTTTAGGTCTGGATTATCCTAACTTTGAAGTCATTGCCATCAATGACGGAAGTTCGGATAACACAGCTGAAGTGCTTGATCGGTTGGCCGAACAGCATGAAAAATTACGTGTGGTTCATTTGGCACAAAATCAGGGTAAGGCTGTTGCATTGCAGGCAGGCAGCTTGTTGACTCAGGCTGAGTTTCTGATTGGAATTGATGGGGATGCTTTATTAGATCCTCATGCAGCTAAATGGATGATTCGTCATTTTTTGCAAGATCGAACTGTGGCTGCGGTGACAGGTAATCCTCGTATTCGTACTCGTTCAACGTTATTGGGACGGATTCAGGTGGGTGAGTTTTCCTCAATTGTGGGAATGATCAAACGTGCGCAACGTAGTTTCGGGCGTTTATTTACGGTATCGGGTGTCATTACAGCCTTTCGTAAAAGTGCCGTACATGAGGTCGGGTATTGGTCACCTAATATGTTGACTGAAGATATTGATATTACTTGGAAATTGCAACGTGCGGGCTGGGATATTCGTTTTGAACCGAATGCACTGGTCTGGATCTTAATGCCAGAAACCTTAAATGGTCTATGGAAACAGCGTTTACGCTGGGCAATGGGCGGCGCACAGGTTTTAGTCAAAAATCTGGATGTGTTTCTTAAGCCAAAACTGAATTTTTTATGGCCACTTATGTTTGAATTATGTCTGACATTGGTCTGGTCATATTTGATGTTAATTATGGCTATTCTCTGGTTACTGCATTTTATAGTGCCGCTTGGAGAATTGTCTGGAATCAGCTCGCCATTTTTACCTTATGGCAGTGGAATATTATTAGGTGCGACCTGTTTACTTCAATTTGCACTGAGCAAATGGATGGACAGCCGCTATGAACCTAATCTTGGTAAAAACTACTACTGGATGATTTGGTACCCGTTTGTGTTTTGGTTAATCACCATTACTGCTACAATCGTGGCCTTTCCTAAAGTCCTCCTTCGTGGTGACGAAAAACGCGCGCGCTGGGTCAGTCCTGACCGTGGCATGCGCATGTAGATATTAAGCATGTTTTCGAGAAAATTTCATGAAATCTAACAATTTGATTATCGACGTGCGCCATCAATTGCCATGGCACAGACGCTATGTATCAAATACCTCAACCATGATGATGTGGGGCGCGTGGTTACTTTTGTGGCGTCCATTTATTTTGGTCTGGGCTTTAATTGAGCTGGAAAAAAGTCATCTGATTCATCAGATTTTCCATGCCTTAAGTCTTGGACTGGAACATGGCATTACTTCCCTGATTGCTTGTGCAGTGGCACTTTTGCTATGGAGTAATTATATTCCTGCAAAAAGTGTTAAACGACTGCATGAAAAAGATGTGACGGATTATGCACGTTATTTTGAACTGGATGAAACCCAAATTCATCATGGACGTGCACAAAAAATTAGTGTGGTGCATCATGATGAGACTGGTCGGATCACACATATCGATTAAATGATTGGGTCAATTAGATTAAAATGACAAATGCCAGTTTGTTGTATAACAAGCTGGCATTTACATTGGTCGCATGTATTTACATGGATACTGTATAAGTCAGTCGTAGTGAAACATAAGCTGTGAGTGGTTTATTTATAATACGTCAAATATCAATGATGGCCGATCATTAGTCAGCCTACCTCATGAAATGGAATTTATCAGGATCATGCAACTCAAAGATGAAGATATCTCGTAATGGATAAGTTTACCAAACTTAATGCAGTTGAAAGCATTCGCGGGTTGGCTTGTCTGGCGGTGGTATTTTCGCATCTCAGCTTAAGTTTTTATCCTTATTTACATCATTTTGATGAACATGATGTTGCTCGTAATACGTTAGTGCATTTTATTCATCATTCGCCTTTTGCATTTTGGTATTCTGGCACTGCTGCGGTTTATGTATTTTTTGTTTTAAGCGGCTTTATTTTGTCTTATGTGGTTTGTAATAGCCGCAACATGCAATCAAAGTTAAAATCTATGATGGTCAAACGCTATCCACGGTTAGCGATTCCAGCTTTGGGTTCCTGTATTTTACTCTGGGCGGCTTTACAGTTTAGTGATATTGATGGTTCTCAGGTACAGTATTGGTTGAAGGTTTTAGCCAGCCAAAATATTAGCTTTTCTCAAGCGATCTATGAAGGCACCATTGGCTCTTTTTTATTTGCAGAATCCAGTCTGAACTGGGTGTTATGGACGATGCAGGTCGAATTACTGGGTTCATTTTTATTATTTGGTCTGCTGTATATTTATAGTCTGGAAAAACGCTTATTTTTACCCCTCATATTACTGTTTCCGACCACTACTATTTTCTTTCAAAGCCAAGAACTGTATTTGGGATTACTGTGTTTTTTAATTGGTTCACTGATATTTCTGTATGGTCGTATCATTCGTTCATCAATACTCGCCATTTCCATATTAGCACTGGGTCTTTATTTTGCTGGGGCACATAATACAAGTTCTGCTTATCACTGGATTTATGCTTTGGTTGGAGAAAAAACTTATGAGTATTGTAATTTTCTCGCAGGGATTTTGATTGTTTATAGCATTTTAATGAATCCAATGTTATCGAAAAAGCTGGATAATCGTGTCTGTGTTTATCTCGGCAAACTGTCATTTTCTATTTATTTACTTCATTTACTTTTAATGTATTGTGTATGTTTACCCGTATTTAATTGTTTTATGGCTTTAGGCTGGGGCTACGACTCAGCTGCAATTTGCTCGATTTTAATATTCTTTATTGCATTGATCCTTTTTGCTGATTTATATAGCCGCTATGTCGATGCCTTGGCAATTAATATAAGTAATCGTTTATCCGACTGGGTCTTAAAATAATCCGTTTAGCGAATAGAAATCATTTGCGTAGACTCAGAAACATTTCATAATAGTGCTTTCCATTTTTTGACGTAAAGAGCATGTCTCCACTTGAGATTGTTGCAGTGATTATCAGCGTGATTGGTGTGGCTTTAACCATTAAACGTAATATGTGGTGCTGGTGGTTCAATTTTTTAGCTTTCGTTTTGTATGCTTATTTATTTTTTACGTTTAAGTTGTATGGCGAAACCATTTTGCAGTTTTTCTTTATGGTGGTGAACTTTTACGGGTTTTATCATTGGTTGAAAGGTAAACAAGTCGATCATGACATTCGAATTGAAGCTATTTCTGTTAAATTGGTGATTTTTCAGATGTCACTTGCCGCAGTGGCAGGGATTGTTTTCGGACTCACATTAAAGCATTTTACCGATGCCGCCGTACCAATGCTGGATTCTCAGCTGGCCGCGTTTAGTTTGTTAGCGACCTATTGGACTAGTCGTAAACACATTGCGACATGGATTTTGTGGGTTTTTGTCGACATTGTTTATGTTGGCATGTTTATTTATAAAGATTTATATCTTACTGCGGGCTTATATGCAGCATTTGTGGGGATGGCTGCTTTTGGCTGGTGGCAATGGGAACAAGTAAAACGTAAGCAGCAGATTCAATTATCGATATGACGATTATTATTCTGGAACAGCATAAACAGCAATGTTTTGACCAATTAGCCGAAAAAATTTGCCAAACACCTGAGCATTATCTGGATTTTGATTCTGTGTCCGATGTATACAAAGCAAAATGGTTAAATGATTTTCCACAAGGTACAACTTGGGCAGTCTCGGGGTTAGATGATGGTGCGGAAGAATTTTGTATTATAATTCAATACAAATTAAAAAAATTAAACATCGAAATATATCATGGGTATTACAAGATTAATATGAATGTATGAAATATCAATGCCAATTGCGAATTAAACTAGAGAAAGTTGAATCATAAAGGTGAGATGAGATGGCAGAGAAACTGGTAATCATGTTTCATGGGGTTGGGAGTAATGGGCGAGACTTATTGCCGATTGCACAATATTGGCAACGCCAGATCGAAGGTTTAAGCATTGCTTCTCCAAATGCTCCTTTTCCCTTTATGCAGAGTCATGAAGTTTTTCAATGGTTCAGTCTAACCGGCATTACAGAAGAAAATCGTTTTGAGCGCATCGAACAGGCACGCGAGTATTTTGATCAGACAGTCCAGCGAATTTTGGATGAACACGATTTTAAAGATAAAATCGATCAGGTTGTATTCTGTGGTTTCTCACAAGGAACCATTATGTCTCTGGATGCAGTCGCTTCGGGTCGCTGGCCAATTGCAGGCGTAATTGGCTTTTCGGGTCGTTTGGCTTCACCGATTGAAGCGAATGCTAATCAGTCTGCTAAAATTACGCTAATGCATGGTGAAGCGGATGAAGTTATTCCTGTTTATGAAAGTCAGGATGCGTTTAAAGCACTACGTGAAGCAGGTTTTAATGTTGAACTAGAAATTTATCAAGGCTTGGGACATTCAGTGAATGAACTAGAGCTTAAGCGTGGTTTGGAGTTTCTCAAATCACTTTAAAGAATCAAAGCTCGTGGTTATTCACGAGCTTTTTGATAGGTTTGAATGATGAGGGTTTACGGTTTTTGAAGGCTCAAATTTCTTTTTAAATATTACTGCCGTTAGGCAAGCCATGATTGCCAATGTAAAAATATAGTACATGGCACCGATCTTACTGTATTGGCTTAATATCTGAATAAAGGGGAGGGTTAATCCACCCACAATCGCATAAGACACATTATATGAAAATGAAATACCTGAAAAACGAATAGGTGCAGGGAACATTTTGACCATACTGCATGACACCATGCCCACCGTTCCTGAGCACAAACCAAGTAGCATATATAATATGAAAATGGTGGTGTGGTTAGCATGTCCAAGACTGTTATAAAAAACCGCCGCCATAATAGCCAAGGCAGTTGCTCCAGCCATCATGACTTTGGCGCAGCCAAAACGATCTGCCAATGTTCCAGCCAGAATACAGCCCATCATTTGCATGATAATAGCCGCACTTTGCATTTTAAACGCACTAGCACGATCAAAGCCAAAAACGGTGGTAAGCAAATTAGGCATTGCCAGAATGATCACGACGACACAAGCCGTTAAAAACCATGTAAATAACATGCCAATAACAACTGCTTCTTTATGATTGACCAAGACTTGTTTGACAGGCAATTCCTTGGACAATTGTTTACGGGCTTGCATGGCTTTAAATACAGGTGTTTCTTTCAAGTAACTGCGTAAATATAAGGCAAATAATCCAAAAACTCCCCCTGCGATAAAGGCAATTCGCCATGCCCACTCATGTATGACCGTTTCAGTAAACTGCAATGAAATCCATAAAGACATCAGTGCACCAAGTAATATTCCTAAAGACAAACCTGCGGTTAATAAACCATTTGCGAGTCCAATGCGCTGTTCATGAACATGTTCAGAGACGAATGTCCATGCAGCAGGAATTTCACCCCCAATAGCGATACCTTGTATTACACGCATAAACAATAATAAGACGGGCGCTAAATAACCGATTGTTTCAAATGTAGGCAGAATGCCGATCACTAATGTGGGGAGTGCCATTAACAAAATAGACAGGGAAAAAAGCCGTTTACGTCCAACCAGATCACCAAAATGTGCCATGACCACGCCGCCTAATGGGCGGAAAAAATAGCCTGCTGCAAAAATACCATAGGTATTTAACATCGCCCAAAAAGGACTTAGAGTACTTGGAAAAAATAAATCCGAAATGATCTTTGCATAAAATACATAAATGACAAAATCATAAAATTCTAGTGCGCCACCCAATGAGGAAAGTGCAAGTGTACGTTTATCCTGACGGGAAAGATGGGGAGTAGCATCCATGCTGGAATGATTCAATGAATAAAATAAGTGAATTGATATTACTTGAAATTTAAATGAAAAGTAAATCATTCACGATCTGTAAAAGTAACAAGAACTTGGAAACTAAATGTAGATGAACTATTGCCCGTTATAAACGTACAAAATACGGGATAATAGATAAGAGGATTCCCATGATACTCAGCAGTGTTATATTTTCAACGAAATAAGGAAAAATCATGAGCACCAAGCCACATACGAAAGGCACAATCACTTTTTGCTTTTTTCCATATAAAAAATAGCCTAAGCCAATACAGCTAAAGATGAGTCCTAACAAAAGTTGCGTGGTATTCATGGCTTCGATTTCTATGTATTTTTCTATCATCCAGCTTAGAAGTTAAAGCTGAATACAAGATTAAGTGAATACTAATTTTTTAAAAATAGCCCATAATAAATCTCACATGGCTCGTTTTGAGAAGTGAATATTTCAACTGATTTTGGGATATTTTAAAAACAATAAATTTTTAGACAGTGATATTGCACTTTACTTGCTATGGTGAAGTTTCAGTCGCAAAATATCAATCAAATAACCATAGGTCTGTGAGATGAACACCATTTTACCTGTTGCTCAACGTGGCGAAGCAGTCTTAACTATTCAGGCGGCATCTGTAGCTGACTCAGAATTTAATAGTGAATGGTTGATGCAGCTCGCTGCTGCCATGCATAATACTATGCTGCAACGAAATGGTGTCGGTATTGCTGCACCACAAGTGTATATTTCCAAAAGAATTATTATCGTGGCTTCGCGGCCGAATCTCCGTTATCCAGATGCGCCTGAAATGGATGCTGTGGTGATGGTGAATCCTGAAATTTTAGAATTTTCTCATGAAACGTGTCTGGGTGAAGAAGGCTGTCTCAGTGTGCCAAATGCTCGTGGAGAAGTAGAACGTGCTTATTCAGTCAAAGTGCGTTATCAGTCTTTACAGGGAGAATGGTACGAAACTAACTATGCGGGGTTTCCTGCGCGTATTGTGCAACATGAAGTGGATCATTTGAATGGCATCTTATTTGTAGAACGGGTGATTTAGTCGTTTACATTTTTAAAATTCTATGATGAATGGAAAGATCCTTAAATTGCTATATATGTATTTTAAGAGTTTCTGATTGAAAATCATTACAAAAGATATAATTTTAATATTATCAATACCCTGTACGATAAAAATTAAATAACAAATGAAGAATAGTGCAGGTTAATTGTTATGAAAACGCCTCTTCCAGATTATTTGGCCCACGTTTTAGATGCTTGCGATATAGATAACAGCGGACATTTGGCTGATTATATTCCAGAGTTAGCAAATGCTAATCCAGATCGATTGGCTTTAGCCATGTCCACTGTCGATGGCGAGATTTATTCTGTCGGAGATGATGAAATTGAATTTACCATTCAGTCAATGTCTAAACCGTTTACCTATGCCTATGTATTGCAACAAATGGGAATTGATGCAGTGTTGGAAAAAGTGGGTGTTGAACCTTCAGGAGAGGCATTTAATGAAATTTCACTGGGGAAAGATAGTCGTCCAAAAAACCCGATGATTAACTCTGGTGCAATTACTACGCATTCTCTGATTCCAGTTAAAGAGGGTCTGCCAAGTGCAGAAATTTTACGTGAGTTTATGAGTGAGTTAGCAGGGCGTAAATTAAGTTTTGATGATTCCGTTTATTGCTCTGAAATTAAAACAGCTTACCGTAATTTGTCGATCGGTTATATGCTAAGAACAGTTGGCATTCTGGAAGCAGATCCTGTTGATATTGTGAATGGTTATATTCGCCAATGTTCAATTCTGGTCACAGTCAAAGATCTTGTTCGGATGGGAAGTGTTTTTGCAAATGGCGGGGTTGATCCTAAAACTGGGAAGCGCCTATTAAACCGTTCAGTGGTACGCCAAGTCCTCAGTGTAATGATGAGTTGTGGTATGTATGATGCCGCAGGTGACTGGTTAACAACCGTGGGTATTCCAGCCAAAAGTGGAGTGGCTGGTGGCATATTGGGTGTATTACCAGGGCAGGTTAGTATCGCCGTTTTTTCACCAAAACTGGATGTACATGGCAATAGTATACGCGGGATTGATATGATGGAACGGTTATCACGTGATATGGGATTACATTTGATGGAAGGTACGCCTTCGGCACAAACCATAGTACAAAGTCATTATCGAACTGGAAAAAATGCATCGCTGAGTGTATATGTGCTGCGTGGTGTGTTGAAGTTTACCGAAGCTGAAATGTTATTACGTACTTTTCAACACGAGCCTGTAGATAAAAGCACAATTATCATTGATCTGACCCAAATTTCACTCATCCATGAGGTGGGTAAACGAATGTTTCTGGAAGGCATGGATCGGTTAATTGATGACGGTCATAGCTTACTTTTGGTTGATCCTGAACAGCGTCTTGATCATGCTCGAACTCATAAAGACCGAGTGTTACATGTTTATCAGGACATGGATGATTTAATGCAAAATCAGGAAGATTTTTCTGATTAAATGAGGTCGCTTTATCGTATCTCAGTTCTAAATTGTTGTGGGGTCTTGCCTAAATGGCGTTTGAACATGGCACTGAATGCACTGGCATTGGCATATCCTAAAGACTCAGAAATCTGACTTACAGATAATCCATCTGCAATTTTGCTTAAAGCCAATGCGATATGCATTTGTTGAATCCATGCACGATAAGAAAGCCCTGTTTCTTTCTGAAACATACGCATTAGCGTGCGTGAACTAGTGCCAATTTCATCGGCCCATGTATTTAAATCTTTTAATTGATTTGGCGATTGCAAAAGTGTTTCACAAATCTTAATCAGGCGTTTTTCTTTAGGCCACGGGATTTGTACGGCTAAAGAATTAGCTCTTTGAATTTCATTAAAAATAATAATTTGTAGAGCATGGGAAATTTCCTGTGAAATAGAAGGATCACTTTTTCGAAGCTGATCGAGTTCATTAAAACGAATGAGTAATTCATGTAATAAATTACTCACTCGAATTAAAAAACAATTTTTTCCCATAGCTTTAGCTGCATTTTCTTCCACCAAAGCGGTGTTTAATTGAACATGACTTAAGGAAATAACACTATGTTCAACACGTGGAGGAATCCATAATGCACACATGGGTGGCATAATCCAGACTTGATGGCCTGTAAAAACTTGAATTGCGCCCTTAGAGGCATACAGAAGCTGTGCCTGTAAATGTGCATGGGCGTATGTCACTTCTCGATAGCGATGTTCTGAGGAAAGCCCGATCATTAATTCAGAGGGTACAAGAGAAAGAGTCATATGAAAAAAAGAAAATGTCACTTATACAATGATTATTGGAAGATAGCTGTATAAGCGACACATTACAATAGCAACATTAGTTAAACAATGATTGGAGTTTCTTGGGATGACGTCTTCAATACCGTTGAAAGAAAATGTCGTGGAAAGTGTGGCTGTAAATACTCAGCCGCAAGTGATGATAATTAAAGTTGTAGGTGCTGTAGCCATTGCACATTTACTCAACGATTTGATTCAGGCAGTACTTCCTGCAATTTATCCAATGCTCAAAGCTAACTTTGCTTTGAGTTTTACCCAAGTTGGTCTGATTTCATTGGTTTATCAGGTAACTGCATCATTATTACAACCTTGGATTGGGCTTTATACCGATAAACATCCAAAACCTTATCTATTGCCACTGGGTATGTGTGTGACGTTTCTTGGCATTTTGTTGCTCGCATTTTCGCCAACTTTTACGATATTGTTGGTCGCATCAGCTTTGATAGGGGTCGGTTCATCGACCTTTCATCCTGAAGCCTCAAGAGTGGCACGTATGGCTTCGGGCGGACGTTTTGGTACAGCTCAATCTACGTTTCAGGTCGGTGGTAATACAGGCACTGCAATTGGGCCTTTATTGGCTGCCCTGATTATTGTGCCATTTGGCCAGCATGCTGTAGCTTGGTTAGTAATTTTTGCATTATTGGCAATCTGGATCCTGACTCGTGTTAGCCAATGGACGATACATCATGCCAAAACTCAAGCTGTTTCGCGTATTGTCAATGCCAGTAGTAAATTGCATGGCCGTCAATTAACGCTGGCTATTGGCACGATTTGTTTATTGATGTTTGCTAAATTTACTTATATTGCCAGTATTAGTAACTATTTTACTTTTTATCTTATTCATAAATTCCATGTGAGCTTGCAAACAGCACAACTCCATTTATTTGCCTTCTTGGCAGCTGTTGCAGTGGGAACATTTGCAGGCGGGCCTATTGGCGATAAAATTGGGCGTAAAGCTGTAATTTGGGTCTCTTTTGCTGGCATGGCACCATTTGCCTTGATGATGCCCTATGCCGATTTATTCTGGACGACGATTCTTTCGATTATTGCGGGGTTAGTATTGTCTTCGGCTTTTGCTGCGATGGTGGTATATGCTCAGGAAGCGGTTCCGGGACGTGTTGGAATGATTTCAGGATTAATGTTTGGTTTAATGTTTGGAGTGAGTGGGATTGCTGCGGCAGGACTTGGGCATTTAGCAGATGTAAACGGGATTGAATGGGTCTTCAAATTATGTTCGTATTTGCCATTACTTGGCTTGGCAACATTCTTTTTACCAAAGACTCATGTGAAATAGTTCTTTGGAAATCTTTTATGGATCTCTCAATCTCATCAGGTTGAGAGATTTTTTAATCATATTATTCATAAATAGTGCAAATCGGTTGTAGACTATCAGTGAGCAAGATTTGTGCTATTCCACTTTCTTGATAGAGATTAATATATAATAAAAAAATGTGTAATGTTATGGACCCTAGCTATGAAATCTGAATTCTATCAAGGTAAAGTTAAGCAATACGATGCAAAAAAAGGATTTGGATTTATTGGCGCATTAGACCAAGATATCTTTTTTCATATTTCTGACTTTCCGCTTGAAGACGGTGAGCCGAAGCGAAACGAGCGCGTAAAGTTCAAAGTGATCGAGAATAATGGCAAATACAGAGCAGTGAAAATCGAGAGAGTAATTGATCAGTCTACCAAAGCTAAAAAATCCAGAGCTGTGGAAAATAATCAATCGATTACGAATGCATTACTGGGTAGTTTTAGAAAATAATTTATATTTTTTAAAGCGTTGTATTTGATGGCGTTTTTGGGCTATTAGTTTGTTAGCATAACATTAGAAAATATTCTAAAACTTTATTCTGGATTTCAATAGCCCTTCCTTTATTTTAGTCCTGATATCGTGATGCCATTCTTAGTTAGCATTTTTATAAATAGAGAAATGTGTTTTTAGAACTTCATTAGAAAGGGAGTTTTTGCGTTCTTTTGTCTAAGATGAGCTGAGTAAACTAGAATCTTTAAAGTGTTAAATAACCAAATTCAGCTTAATCAAAACGATAAATATCCATACCCAAAGCGCCCATAGAAAAACTGCTATGCACAATTGAAAAACGATTACCCGCACCCATTGCAAAAAATAGGGGAGCAAAATGTTCGAGAGTAGGGTGGTTTCGTTCAATGTAGGGAATATCTGGCCAGTTCAGCACAGCATCATAATCTTGATGGGTCAGTTTATTCACCACATAATTGCGAAATGAAGAAGCCCATTCTGGAATATGCTGCGCATTTCCATCCCATGATAATTCTGCCAAATTATGCGTGATGCTGCCTGATCCAATTAAAAGAATCTGGCGTTCACGTAATGGAGCAAGGACTTTGCCAATTTGATAAATTTCATCTGCATTCATATTCATGGGTAATGAAATTTCAACAACAGCAATATCTGCATCTGGATACATATGTAACAATGGCATCCACACTCCATGATCACGTGGTCGAGTGCTATTGGCATGAGCAGGAATATGATGTTCAGCCAATATTTTCAGGATTTCTTCAGCCAGTTCTGGTTGCCCCGGAGCGGGATAATGAATTTGATATAATTCTTGGGGAAAGCCTCGAAAGTCATGCCATGTTTGTGGGCGGGTTGATGTACTAATTTCCAGTGACTGACTTTCCCAATGTGCAGACATGATTACAATAGCTTGGGGTTTGGGTAAATTAAAACTCAGACGATGCAAAGCAGGCCCAACTTGTTCAGGATCAAGCGCAAGCATGGGGGAACCATGAGAAATAAATAGCCCCGGAAGTGTTTGTAGATTCATGCTGCTAACCTCATGCATATCAATTTATCTTGCCAAAGAAATATCGCTTTGGTTTAATGATTTTGTTTCAAACTATTGGTCAAGCCCGATGATAGGGATGATTGTGATTGATACTCATAGCGCGATAAAGTTGCTCAATCAGCAAAATCCGAACCAAAGGGTGAGGCATTGTTAGTTTAGATAACGACCAATGCCACGCAGCAGCTTGGCGCACTTGATCGGATAGTCCATCAGGGCCGCCAATCGCCAAAGCCACATCGTTCCCTTCGAGCATCCATGATTTCATGGTATCAGCAAGTTTTTCGGTACTTAACTCACGCCCACCTACTTCTAGTGCAATCAAGGTTTCATTCGGTTTTAATGCATTGAGAATGCTTTCACCTTCGATTTGGCAATATTTTAAAATATCCGCTTCTGAATCATTCTTACCCCGTTTAGCCATTGCAAGCTCAATGACTTGGGTTTGAACAAAAGGCTGAATCCTTTTGAAATAATCTTCAAATCCTGTCAAGACCCATGCTGGCATTTTTTGACCTATAGTCAGAATTCGGATTTTCATAATATGGCTCAATGGCAAATGCGAACGGGTATAAGTATAGCGGGGATATAATCCTGCTTCATGCGGATTATGATTTTACTCGATTGAATGTTTAAGGCTTAAGCAAATAGTTGACATTCATAAAAATTAATAAAAAAACGCAGTCCTAGAAAGTGTGAAGGACTGCGATTAAAAGATCATCTGTCTGGAGAATCAGATGACCATACCAAAAATTCAATAAAAAATGAAAATCATGAACCCTTAATTTTATTATGGGTGTTATTGGTTAATTTTCAACCTAATTAATGTAAAAAAAGAGAGCCTAAGCTCTCTTTTTCATGAGTTCATAAGGAGATTAATGACGTGCAGCTTTTGACTCTTCTACAGGTTTAACAATTGGTGTTTTAGCCAATGGTTTAGGCTGCTCGGTTAAAGCAAGAGGTAGAATCTCATCGATACTTTTCACTGCTTTAATTTCCAGACCTTCTTTGACATTATCTGGAATTTCAGCCAAATCACGTACGTTATCCTGTGGGATAAATACTAATTTGATACCACCGCGGTGGGCTGCCAAAAGTTTCTCTTTCAATCCACCAATACGCAATGCATTACCACGTAAAGAGGTTTCACCTGTCATCGCAATATCGGCACGAATTGGAATCCCTGTAAATGCAGAAACCAACGCAGTCGTTAAGGCTAGACCAGCAGAAGGGCCATCTTTAGGGGTAGCACCTTCTGGCAAGTGAACGTGAACATCAGTTTCTTCAAAGCGAGATGCTTCAATACCAAGTTCATCTGCACGAGTACGTACTACAGTCATTGCCGCAGTAATGGATTCTTTCATTACATCACCGAGTGAACCAGTTGTAATGAATTTACCTTTACCTTTTACTGCTGCTACTTCAATAGTAAGTAGCTCACCGCCGACTGAAGTCCATGCCAAGCCATTAACGCGACCTATTTGAGCTTCATCTTCCGCCATGCCGTAGTCAAATTTATGCGCACCCAAATAATCTGGTAGATTTTCACCAGTTACATCAATGTGCAAGTTCTTCGACTTCTTACTCACAGCTTCTTTCACGACTTTACGTGCGATCTTCGATACTTCACGCTCTAAACTACGCACACCAGCTTCACGTGTGTAGCGACGAACGATATCTCGAATCGCTTCTTCATGAACAGTCAATTCACTGCTACGCAAGCCATTGTCTTTAATTGCTTTCGGCACAAGATAACGCTCAGCAATATTGACTTTTTCTTCCTCGGTATAACCCGGCAAGCGAATGACTTCCATACGATCAAGTAAAGCTTCTGGAATATTCATACTGTTGGCAGTACAGATAAACATCACTTCTGACAAATCTAGATCAAGATCTAAGTAATGATCATTAAATTTGCTATTTTGTGATGGATCAAGTACTTCAAGCAATGCAGAAGCTGGATCACCACGATAATCCTGTGCCATTTTGTCAATTTCATCGAGTAGGAATAATGGATTCTTTACTCCAACTTTGGTCAATGACTGCACGATTTTACCTGGCATCGCTCCAATATAAGTACGACGGTGACCACGAATTTCAGCTTCATCACGTACACCGCCTAAGGCCATACGCACAAACTCACGTCCTGTGGCCTTCGCGATAGACTCACCTAGTGAAGTTTTACCCACACCTGGAGGACCAACCAGACACAAAATCGGACCGCGGAGTTTTTTCACACGAGACTGAACTGCTAGATATTCCACAATACGGTCTTTTACATCGTCTAGACCATAGTGATCAGCATCCAGAATTTCCTGTGCTTTTTTCAGATTAATGCTGACTTTACTTGCAGTATTCCAAGGTGTATCCAGAATGACTTCAAGATAGTTACGCACCACAGCAGCTTCACTCGAAGCGGGCTGCATCGCTTTTAATTTACGAAATTCTGCCTCAGCTTTTTTGCGTACATGCTCTGGCAAATCAGCCTCGACAAGACGTTTTTCAATTTCAGCAACGTCGTCTTCAGCACCACCATTCATATCGGAAAGTTCACGTTGAATTACTTTCATTTTTTCATTTAGAAAGTATTCACGCTGATTTTTTTCCATTTGACGTTTAACGTTGTCATGCAATGTTTGCTCAATTTGCTGTTCAGCAGATTGTTGAGTTAAATATGTGGTTAACTCTTGCAAATGCGTTTCAAACTCGTCATTTTCCAGAAACTTTTGTTTCACATCAATATTTAATGGTACACGAGTTGCGACAAAGAACATCAGCTGTAGCAAGTCTTCGATTTTATTCGCAGCAGTCACCAGTTCACGGGCATTACGTAGTTTTGCTTCTGCATATTGAGCAAATAAAGTACGCAATTCCTGCAAACGAGTTTCCTGGTCATTTTTATCCATACTGACCGTCATTGGACTTAATTGATGTTCAGCAGTTAAATGACTATCTTCATCAATAATCTTGGTCAGTTTTGAACGATATAGACCTTCAATTAAAACCTTAATACAGTTTTCATCATTTTCGTGATTCACAACTTGCACAATCTTCGCGACAGTACCATATTGATAAAGGTTGTCGTGATCAATTTCTTCGGTAAGAGAATCTTTTTGTGCAACTACAAATACTAAATTGTCACTGTTACGAGCCACATCCACTGCATTGATCGATTTTTCACGACCCACGAATAGCGCAATTTGCATGTGTGGATAAACCACAACATCACGCAACGCTAAAAGCGGTAATACACTTGGAACCTGAGGCTCTAAGGTTTCTATATTCATAATATTTTCAGACATGGGCACTCCTAATGAGTGACAACAATGTTGCCATGTTTTTTATAGTGATGTGTATTTTGAAAATTACAAGGGCATAAGGATAGAAAATGCAAAAAAATAAGCAAATCAGTCGGAATTACTTAAATGAAAGGCTTTGCGATTAAAATGATAAACACGATCTGGTGTGAGTAAGGCATCTAAGGGTTGATCCCAAGGTTGGCGAATCAGGTTTTGATCGAGTAATTGAAAAGAATGCGCCAAACCTAACCGAAAAGGTTTATGCGGAGCGGAGGCCAACGTTCGGTCATAAAAGCCTCCTCCCATGCCGATACGGGTTCCTCTATAATCACAGGCAAGTAAAGGCATAACTAGCAAGTCAAGATAAGATACATGATGGGCTCGATTTGCCATCGGTTCCTTCATCCCTAGCGGATGATGTGAAAAACGTTTGTTTCGATATTGCGTGCGACTCACGTTTACCCACACCAGTTGATTGTTCATATTACAAATCATGGGGAAAAAAACATCTTTATTTAATCGATAACATTCTTCAATCAACAATTTAGTATGAACTTCACCGAAAGCATGTAAATACAGACCAATTTTTTGATATTTAAACGAGGTTAAAATTTTTCTAAATAAATGATGGCATGAGACGGATGATCGATATTGCTGAAATCGGGTGAGCTGTTTGCGCTGTTGTATTAAATTTTTACGATTTTTTTTCATATTTTTACAATATGCCAACTTGATAATAAATAAAACTACAAAATTAAGGAAAGATCTCACATGAATTTTATCAAAAAATTAATTAAATTAACTGAATAGATTCAATCTGAATACAATTTTTAATAAAAAACTCATCGTTAATATTAAGTTTTATTAATCAAAATCCTACCTAAACTCTTAAAACTTAATATTTAATGTGTAATTTTTCACACTTCAAGTAAAAATATTGATTGAGTTGTCAATATTTGGCCTATAGAATTTTATTTACAACAAAAAACTTTCTTGAAAATTAACGGCGGTAAAAAACGATGAATAAAGTTTACAAAGTTGTATGGAATGCTTCTTTAGGGGCATGGGTCGCGGTTTCTGAATTAGCCAAATCTAGAAGCAAATCAAAATCAGTAAAGAAAACAGCAGGTATTGTCATTGTAGCGACGACAATCGCATTTGCTGTATCAGCCCATGCACAGGATATCAATGAAGATTTAAATGTAACGGGTGATATAACAGCTACGGGGGAGATTACTGGTTCAGATGTGACCAGTACTAGTGGAGCATCTCTCAATGATTTGAATAATAAAGTAAATGATACTTCTACAGGCTTAGCAACGAAAGCCTCACAAACTGATTTAAATAACTTAACGAGTACAGTCAACACTAAAGCCTCACAAGCCGATTTAACCACTTTAAATAATCAAGTAAATAATGCCACTACAGGCTTAGCAACGAAAGCCTCACAAACTGATTTCAATACACTCAATAATCAGGTCAACAACGCGACAACAGGTTTAGCTACTAAGGCATCTAAAGCCGATGTAAATGCTGCAAAAACCGAAGTGGCTGCGGGTAATAATATTGAGGTTACTTCTTCCAATGGCAGTAATGGCCAAACGATTTATACAGTTAAAACAGCAAATGAAGTGACTTTTAATAAAGTCACTGTAGACGGCACAATTATTGATGATGGGCAAATTACAGTTGCAAAGGATGGAACCATTGCAGCAGGCTCACAACAGGTGATTACAGGTAATCAGTTTTATGAGCTAGAACAAAAACTATTTAATAGTGGAGCACAAGGGGTTAAGTATTTTCATGCGAACTCTACTCTGGATGACTCCGCTGCTTATGGTACAGACTCTGTCGCAGTAGGGCCGAATGCGATAACCAATAAATCCGCTACTGACTCTATCGCGATTGGTACAAATGCACTCGTAGGAACTGAAGACGATGGTACAACACCAGCTCCAACTAATGGCGTGGAATCTATTGCTATTGGTAAAGATACTCTCGCCTTAGGTAATAAAAACACGGTGATTGGTCAGGCTGCAACAGTCGATTCAAAATATGTTACAAGCTCTTTAGCTCTTGGTGATTCTGCAAAAGTCACAGGTGACAATAGTAATAATGCTTTGGCGATTGGATCTAATGCTACATCAAGTGCCGCAGGCGCAAGTGCAATAGGAAATGCAGCAGCAGCCAGTGGCTCAAATGCTACAGCAATAGGTGGAAATTCCAATGCTTCAGCAGCAAGCGCAACGGCTATTGGTAACAACTCAATTGCGGGTGCTGTGGCGGGTACGGCAATAGGAAGTAACTCTCAGGCAAATAGTAATAATGCGGTATCAATTGGTAGTAATGCTGGACAAGGGACAGCTAACTTACCGGGTAATGCCAATCAAAATCACATCGCAATCGGCACATCATCTGGTCAAAACATTACCGGGAATGAAAATATTGCAATTGGTTTGCAAGCCTCCAACAACACAACGGGTAGTTATAATATTGCGATTGGCTCCAAAGCAGGTCAGGGCGCTGCTGGAGAAGAAAGTGTAAGTATTGGTTATATATCCAATCAAAGTTCGACTGCAATCAATCATACCACAGCACTTGGAGCGAGAACTCAATCTGGGCAAGGTGCTGTGGCAGTGGGATATTCTGCAAATGCCAGTAATCAAGGTGCAGTTGCAGTAGGCGCATTATCAAAAGTTCAGGGCGTGGATGACGGCACAGGTAATATCACAAATGCAGATAATGGCGTTGCACTAGGGACAAATGCATGGTCACAGGATAATAGTATTGCACTTGGAACAAACTCTATTGCGTCGAGCACTACCTCGCAAACCCAAGCTGGATATATTACCTCTGCGTTAATTGGTGATGAGGGCGTAGTTTCAGTCGGTGCTGACTCCAATGGAGCAACTGCATCTTTTAACCGTCGAATCGTACATGTCGCTGACGGTGCTGGAGATTATGACGCAGTCAACGTCAATCAACTAAGAAAGGCACAAGAAAAAGTTGCAGATATTATTGGTGGTAATGTTACTGTGAATAGTCAAACTGGGGACTATTCTCAAATCACGTTAAAAGACACGAGTGGGAAAGAATATCAATATAATACAGTCGTTGAAGCGTTAGGTGCACTTAGTACAGGAGCAATCCAGCTTCCTGCTACAGAAAACGCAGTGACTTATACAGATGCCACATCTAAACAAATTAATCTTCGTCCGAATACAGTGATTAGTGGAGTTGCTGAAGGTAAGGTTGGTACAGACGCGGTCAATGTTGAGCAAATGCAACAAGCCGTTGAAGAAAGTCGCGCTAAATATATCAGTGTGAACTCAACTACCAAAGGTAATCGTGCCAACGAAGGAGCTACAGGTATTAATGCGGTGGCTATCGGTCCAGATGCTATAGCTGCAAACAATAACAGTACCGCCATTGGCTCAAAAGTTCAGTCTTTGGGTGATTATGCAACCGTTATCGGAACTGCTGATTCAGTTGTATACGATACGGCAGGTGTAGCAATAGGTAATCACGCGATTAGTCGTGGTGAAGGCAGTATTGTAATAGGTAAAGATGCTAAAGCAGCACCTCAAACATCACCAACTGGTAAAATTGACAATGCTATCGCTATTGGTACTCAAGCTTTAGTCACTAATGAAAAAGGGATTGCAATTGGTCAAAATACAATTGCTGAAGGCGCGGAAAGTATTGCTCAAGGTTATGATTCAAGATCAACTGGGAATGCCTCTACTGCGCTTGGTGTAAGTTCTCGTGCCAGTGCTGAAAATGCTTATGCATTGGGTACAAATGCTAATTCTTCGGCGACCAATGCACTTGCATTTGGTAATGCTGCTAAATCGGCTGCTACGGACTCAATTGCCACAGGAACGAATGCAACCACTTATGCGACCAATGCGGTTGCATTAGGTAAAGGTGCTGTTTCAGGCAAGGCCAACCCAACTAAAGAAGAAATAGATAATAATTCCAACTCGGATACGATAGCGATAGGAACCAATAGCTTTGCCCAAATTAAAAATGCGTTAGCAGTGGGTAATACTGCAAAAGCGACTGAAGAAAGTTCACTTGCTCTGGGTACAGAATCTCAAGCAACTGCAAAAGATGCGATTTCAGTTGGCCAAAAATCACAAGCTTCAGGTTTAAACAGTTTGGCACTGGGTAAAGAGGCACAGGCCAGTCAAGAAAGCGCAATCGCGCAAGGTTATGGTGCGAAAGCTTTAAATATTAATACCATTGCTCAGGGTGTGAATGCTCAGGCTTCTGCTGATTATGCAATTGCTACGGGTACAAATGCATTAGCAACGGGAAGCAATGCTATAGCTCAAGGGCAAAATGCAAAAGCTTTAAACACGAATAGTATTGCACAGGGTTTGAATGCACAGGCTACAGCAGCTAATGCAGTGGCTATTGGTGCAAATACAATTGTGACAAATGAAAATGCAGTAGCCTTGGGGAATGGTTCAGCATCTGGTAGTTATAATCAAACCACGAAAGGTACGATTAATGGCAAAGATTATAATTATGCAGGGAGTGGGGCTGGATTATCTACAGTGAGTGTAGGTTCTGTAAATAATGAACGTCAAATTATTAATGTTGCAGCAGGTCGTGTAACCTCCAGCAGCACTGATGCAATTAACGGCAGTCAACTCTACCAAACTAATCAGGCGATTCAGGATTTAGCAGATACGCCTTTAGCTTTTGCTGGGGATAGCGGTACTCAAGTAAACCGAAAATTGGGTCAACAACTCAAGGTCACAGGTGGCGCAACTGGGACGCTGACTGATGGAAATATTGGAGTAGTTGCTAATGGTTCTGATACCTTGCAATTAAAGTTGGCCAAAGATGTAAACCTCACCAATGCAGGTAGTGTGACGGTAGGTACATCCAGTGTTAAAAATAATGAAGTCAAAGTGGGTGCCAATACTCTTACCGATACAGGTTTAACTGTAGGTACTACGAGTGTGACTACAGGAAATGTTTCAGGTTTATCTAACACGACCTGGGATCCGGCCCAAACTTATACGGGTGGTCGTGCTGCGACGCAAGAACAATTAAAAAGCGTAAGCGATGTTGCTCAAACGGCAAATAAAGGCTGGAATTTAACCACCAACAAAGATACTGCCAATAAAACCAATGTCGCGCCAGATTCAACCGTGGACTTCTCTAATAGTGATAGCAATATTACAGTGAGTCATACAGGCACAAATGTGGATGTGAAACTGGCTAATGCCATTAAAGTCGGCCCGACGACTGGAGGAAGCCCTGTTACTATTAATGGTAATACTGGTGAAATCACAGGCCTTAGCAATAAAACAACCACTAATGCAGATTTTGCGACAGTCGGACGTGCAGCTACAGAAGAGCAGTTAAAAAGTATCCAGACCGGTTTAACGGATGCAGGCTTTGGACTTAAAGCGGGCGACGGCAACTCTGTCACGAAGAAACTTGGAGAGACTGTTGATATTGTAGGTGCTGATAGCAATATCACGACCAAAGTGGTAAATGGACAAGTCGCTGTTGAATTAGCCAAAGATGTAAACCTGAGCAAAGCCGGTAGTTTGACGGTGGGTAATAGTAAAGTTACAGATGGCAAAGTTGAACTGACAGATGGAACAAAATCCAATAGCAGTACTGTAGACGGTACGACTGTAACTGATGGTACTAATAGCAGTGCAATCGGAGCAGGTTCAATTAGCGTTAGTAATGGAACCAACCAGACCTCGATAGGGGCAACACAGATCGTAGTGGGTGGTGCATCTCCGGTGACACTAAATGGAGCCACAGGCAGGGTGAGTGGTTTAACCAATACCACCTGGGATGCCAATGGCACTTATAACCAGCAACAGGCAGCAACAGAAGAGCAATTGAAAGCAGTAAGTGATGTTGCTCAAACGGCAAATAAAGGCTGGAATTTAACGACCAACAAAGATACTGCCAATAAAACCAATGTCGCGCCAGATGCAACTGTGGATTTCTCTAATAGTGATAGCAATATTACAGTGAGTCATACAGGCACTAATGTGGATGTGAAACTGGCAGAGGTTGTTAATATTGGGGGGCAACCTGGCGGTTCTACTGTCACAGTTAATGGTAAAGATGGAACAATTACTGGCTTAACCAATAAAGTTTTCGACCCAAACAACTATACTATTGGACGAGCAGCTACAGAAGATCAACTGGCGACACCATTGACCTTTACAGGGGATAATGCGGGTGTAAATGTACAACGTAAATTGGGCCAACAACTCAGTATAGTAGGTGGAGAATCTGTAGAAACGAATTTAACGGATAATAACATTGGTGTCGTTGCAGACAGCACGGATAACAAGCTAACCGTAAAGCTTGCCAAAGATATTAAGGTAGAGAGTGTCAATGCCGCGGGAACTGTGATCGATAGCAAAGGACTAAGCTTTGTTAATTCTAGTGGCGGAGCCGTTCCAAACTCGCCAAGTATAAGTGCAACTGGCATTAATGCTGGAACTAATAAAATTACCAATGTTGGTGCTGGAGCGATTACAGATACCTCTATGGATGCAGTGAATGGTAGCCAGATCAAAGGTATTATCGATCAAGGCTTCACGGTGAGCTCAAATGGAAATACAGCCTCCAAAGATACCATTGCCTTGGGTGAAAATGTTGATTTCAGTGCAACAGACACGAATATCAAAGTCACCAATACAGGGAATAACCAAATAACCTTCGGTCTTGAACCTGTCATTAAAGTCGGCCCGACGACTGGAGGAAACCCTGTTACTATTAATGGTAATACTGGTGAAATCACAGGCCTTAGCAATAAAACAACCACTAATGCAGATTTTGCGACAGTCGGACGTGCAGCCACAGAAGAGCAGTTAAAAAGTATCCAGACCGGTTTAACGGATGCAGGCTTTGGACTTAAAGCGGGCGACGGCAACTCTGTCACGAAGAAACTTGGAGAAACTGTTGATATTGTAGGTGCTGATAGCAATATCACGACCAAAGTGGTAAATGGACAAGTCGCTGTTGAATTGGCCAAAGATGTAAACCTGAGCAAAGCTGGTAGTTTGACGGTGGGTAATAGTAAAGTTACAGATGGCAAAGTTGAACTGACAGATGGAACAAAATCCAATAGCAGTACTGTAGACGGTACGACTGTAACTGATGGTACTAATAGCAGTGCAATCGGAGCAGGTTCAATTAGCGTTAGTAATGGAACCAACCAGACTTCAATAGGGGCAACACAGATTGTAGTGGGTGGAGCATCTCCGGTGACACTAAATGGAGCCACAGGAAGGGTGAGTGGTTTAACCAATACCACCTGGGATGCCAATGGCACTTATAACCAGCAACAGGCAGCAACAGAAGAGCAATTGAAAGCAGTAAGTGATGTTGCTCAAACGGCAAATAAAGGCTGGAATATAAAGTCCGATTCGACACTGGCTTCTACGCAAGTCAAACCTGAAGATACTGTAGATATCGGTCTTGCTGTAGGAGAAACCAATCTTAAGGCTGCTGCAACGAATGCTAATGGAACCACAACAATTGACTTTAGTTTGAGTAAAGACTTACTCCTTGACAGCGTTAATGCAGGTGGGACGATTATTAACAATAGTGGCTTAAGCTTTGTTGACCCAATAACGGGTTTACCATTGAGCAACTCACCTTCTATCTCTTTTGCGGGAATAAACGCGGGGAATCAAAAGATTACCAATGTTCAGGATGGAGAAGTTAGCTCCACCTCAAAAGATGCTGTTAATGGTAGTCAGTTACAGGCGGTAAGTGATGTTGCCAATAAAGGCTGGAAATTAACCACAGATCAAACGGGCACGGGTACCGTAACAGGAAGCTCAGTTAGCAAGGTCGCTCCTGATGATACCGTGACTTTTGTTGCAGGAAATAATATTGCGGTGCAACAGTCAGGCAACCAGATTACCGTTGCTACGACCCCTGAGGTAAGTTTTGATAAAGTGACAGTGGGTAATGTAGTCATTGATAAAACTACCAATAAAATCACAGGGGTGGAAGCAGGCACAGTTGCGCAAGATTCAAAAGATGCAATTAACGGTGGTCAGCTTTATAACATAGCCACTAAAATCAGAAATATTATTGGGGGAAATACCACCTATGATCCAGGTACAGGAACATACGTAAATAATAATATTGGTGATACTGGAAAAGATAATATCAATGATGCGATTAAATCCATCAATGAAACCGCTCAAAATGCCAACAAAGGTTGGACTGTTTCTACAAATGGTCAAAATGCGAGTCAGGTAAAACCGACGGATACTGTTGATTTTGCGAATAAAGACGGCAATATCAGTATCAATAACACAGGCAATAACATTACCGTTGATTTAGCCAAAGATATTACCGTGGAGAGTGTGACAGCGGGTGATACAACGGTGAACGATAATGGTTTAACAATTGATGGTGGGCCAAGTGTAACCAAAAATGGTATTGATGCAGCGGGTAATAAAGTGACAGGCGTTGCAGAAGGCAGCATTGCCCAGAACAGCAAAGATGCAGTCAACGGTAGCCAGATCCATGACATTATTGGTGATGGCGCATTCCAGGGAGGAGATGGAAATACCATTACTAATATTGGGGGTACAGGTGCAACCAATATTAACGATGCGATTAGCTCGATTAACAAAACAGCGGGTCAGCACACCACGGTTGAAGCAGGTCAAAATATTACCGTTAAGGAAAGTACTAACAGCAATGGCGGTAAAGAATATACGGTTGCGACTGCGGATGATGTGAAGTTTAATTCTGTCACATCCAATACGGTGACTGCCAATACTGTGAAAGTAGGCGATGTTAATATCGATCAAAATGGTATTAATGCGGGTAACCATAAAATCACAAATGTTGCGCCGGGTGAAATTTCCAGTACGTCTAAAGATGCAGTGAATGGATCACAGCTCAATACGTCCAACCAATATGTTGTTGATTCATTGGGGGGTGGGGCGAAATATGAAAATGGTCAATTCACTGCACCTACCTATAATGTGAATAACGGAAGTTATAACAATGTCGGGGATGCATTAGGAGCCTTGAATCAGGCAGATGTCGATTTAGGTAATCGAATTACCAATTTGGGTGATCGTCTTGAGCAGGTATTCTACAACGTCAATAGTCGGATTGATGATGTCGAGAAAAAGGCCAATGCGGGTATTGCCTCTGCGATGGCGTTGGAAGGAGCACCTTTTGTAGCAGGTAAATTTACTTACGCTGTTGGCGCCGCGTACCATGGTGGAGAAAATGCAGTGGGCGCTACATTACGAAAAACTGCGGATAATGGCCGCTGGTCAATCACTGGGGGGGTTGCAGCTGCTTCACAAGGTGATCCAAGTGTCCGTGTTGGTATCAGTGGTGTGATTGATTAATTTCATGAATGCTCAATAGGAGGTTGGGTGGCCAGCTTCCTTTTTTAAAAAATATTAAAGAGAACAAAAGCTATGCAAATGAAAAAAACTTTTATGTTCGCTGCAATGTTGGGCTTTATGATGTCTGCAACCGCAGCTGAACCAACGGCAACTACAGAGCAAATTACGTTTCCTGATGTCAGTAAAAGCTATTTAAAACAAGTATTGCGCTATGAGGTGACTGATGTCGCCCGTTTAGATGTGGGCTTGAATAAAGATCAAGTTCGGCATTTATTGGGCAATCCACAATTTAATGAAGGAATTTTTGGTTCAAAAGTCTGGAATTATGTGTTGGATATTCGGGTGCCGAATAGCAATGACTATAAACGTTGCCAACTTCGTATTGATTTTGATCAGAAAAATAAAGCTGAACGACTGTCATGGAAAGGACAGGACTGCGAAGCATTAATCCATCCAACTAGCCCAGCAGCTCCTATTTTAGTCCCAGCTCCAGTGCCAGCCACTCCAGCGCCTGTTAGGTCAAAAGACATCTTATTTGCATTTGATCGTTCAGATGTCGCAGGAATCACTACTGGCGTCGATTCAGTAAGAGACATCGCGGAACGTATTAAAGGGTCACCAGATCAAAATGCTGTGATTGTTGCTGGTTATACAGATCGGTTAGGCTCTTATGCATATAATCAAAAACTCTCAGCAAAACGTGCTCAAACGGTTGCCTCTTTACTGACTCAATATGGCGTTGATTCAAACCGTATTAAAGTAGAAGCAAAAAATCAAACCACTGCATATCAACAATGTAGTGATTCGGAAAAATCACAATTAGTTGAGTGTCTGGAACCTAATCGCCGTGTAAATGTTAATTGGTAGATGTACAAGCTGATAAAAAAGTACGCTTAGGCGTGCTTTTTTATGATTTATGGGTTGTATTTTTTGGCTTTATTACCAAGCGATAATACGCAATCAATAGAAAAATACCTGTTGCACAGCTCAAAAATATGAGTTTAGGTAAAACGAGACCCGTCTGGGTTCCCATCTGATTCAGCTGTATAAATAACTGAACTGCATGTGTGGATGGCAGAAGCCAAGTGAAACCCTGTATCCATAAAGGCATAGATTGAATAGGCCATGCAATACCTGTTAATAAAAACAATGGAATAGACGTAAAAACTAGAAAATGTCCAGCTCGTTCAGACATGTCCAATAACGAACCAAATACCAACCCTAATGCGGCGACACAACTGACAAATATCGGGACAGCCAAAAGCATTCCCCAAAAATTGCCACCATGCGGATAGTCATTTAGCCAGAAAATAAAACCAAATAAATAGAAACAGCCTAGACAACCGATGGTTACAAAGCAGGCAAAAATTCCCCAAAACTCAGTCGTTGTAGGATGCCAGTTTTTTTCTCTAAACCCCCCAATTAACATTCCCAAACCTAAGATAATAGTTTGATGAATAATAACAGGCGCGACAGCGGGGAAAATATAACTACCATAGCCAGATAGAGTATTAAATAGCGGAATTTGATGGATCGAAAGTTCTGGTTTGAAATGTGAAATATCACCAAAGCGAGCGGCTTGCTCATGAATTGCATTTTCAATTGCTGTGGCTAGTCCTAAACCAATATCTTTGGTTTTTAAAAAGTACGCTGTGCTGATATAAAGTCCAATTCCTCCCATTTCTCCGCGTCGAATACTATTTGAAAGGTTATCTGGCAAATACAAAATGCCATCAGCTTTTTGGTTACGAACCATTTGCTCTGCTTCAAGAAAATTACCTGTTACCGCCTTAATTTTAACATTTGGACTATTTGAGACTTGCGCAATGATGGTAGAGGTCACCGCACTTTGTTCTTCATCAACAATAACAATTGGCAATGAATCAGCATGTTCGGCTTTATAAGCGATGGGATAAAAAAAGCTATAAAAAAATACAGATAAAATGACTGTTGTCAAAATCGAGGAATTTTTTGCAATATTTTTAAATGTTTCAACGTAATAGTAAAAGAACTTATGCATGAGGTTGCTCCTTCACTAACTTCTTCATGAGCAGAGCACTGACAGCAAAATAGAATAGGCAATAACCCAGTAAAATTAAAAAAGGCCAGATCGAAATTCCCATATCACTTCCTACCACCCATTGTTCAGTTTGTAGACGAGCATAAGGGGTGTAAGGAATAATCATTGACCAGAACTGGGTAAAAACAGGCGCATTGTTTAAAGGTAGTGTGACACCCGCAAAGCTTAAAGAAGAACCGCCATAAACTGCAATAAATCCAAAGGTTCTACCTAAATTTTGACTCGCAAGAACCACCGTAGAACTAATAAAAGCGTAAGCAAAGTATAATAAAAGTTGCCCTGACAGTATCAAAAGCAGGCTACCTGCCACAAACCAACCTCTAATCACAACAAGCCATAGCATCCAGATCCAAGTCCATACTGTAAAAATGACCACATAAACTAAGATTTTGGCAAATAAAGCGCCGATGTAATCATTAGGATTGGCCCAGCTTGTAACGGTTTTTCTTTTTAATTCCTGTCCAATTGCAAAAGCCACACAACAGCAGAGCAATAAATGTAAAATAGCAGGAATAACAAAGGGTTCTAAATAGAATTCATAACTTAGATTTGGATTGTACAGTGTCGAAATTTTGACATTTGGTGTTGGCATACTTAAATAGGGGAGTAGATTGCTCAAATAACTTTCGCCAGCAAAATCAGCCATGCCACTTAATGTGCCTAAAAGCATTGCAGAAGAAATAGTATTTCCAACACTAAAAAAAGATTGATTAAAGGCAATGCTAATTTGGGCATCCTGCGCACTCACTAAGCGTTGTTCTGCGCCTGCAGGAATATGCACGTACCCCCAGATTTTAGTCTGATTCAGTAAATGCTCGACTTCGGTTGGATTTTGAGTTCGATATTTCACATCGAGCGTATGATTGAGTGATAAGTAACGGTCAATATTACGGCTGAGTTCGCTCTGATCCTGATCGATAATCGCGATAGGTAAATGATCTGGTTTACCTTGATAAAACATACTGCTAAATAGCAAAATAATGAACAATGGGGCAATCACCACCATTGCCAGATCCCACTTATTTTTTAGTAGGTAACGTAGTTCCCGTAATATACAGGCAAGCATATTAGTTTGCCTCAGTCACTTTAAACAAGACACTCATGCCAACTTTCAAGTCTTGTACAGGCCGTTCAGGAACTAAATGTAGTTTAAAGCTACGGATATCATACCCCCCCGTTTGTCGAGTCGTCTTAATAGTCGCAAACTCACCTTCGGCCTCAATGTTTTTAATTTTAAACTCAACTTTTTGATCCAGTGCAGGAATATATCCTTGCATAATTTTCGCTTTATAAACGGAGCGATATTGATCTTCACGGACATTCAAGCTGACCCAAAGTTCATCATCTTCCAAAATACTCACGACAGGAACAGCAGTTGCAACTAACTCAGATACTTTTCCATAGGTTTTGGAAACTGTGCCATCGACTGGGGAATAAAGTTTAGTTTCAGCTTCAAGCGCATTGGCTTCTGCGACTGCGGCCTGAGCGATTTCAACTTGTGCATCTGCCATTGATTTTTGTTGCGGTGTACTTCCGCGTTTAGCCCGTGCGTATTGCTGATAGGCTGCTTCAGTGAGCTCTTTGGCAGATTGTTGTGCTGCATACATTTCATCACGACGCTGCCGTGAAATGACACCTTCTTTATACAGTATCGCTCCACGCTGATAGGTCTTGCTGGCGAGTTCAGCCTGAGCCTGTACGCTTTTCCAGTTTGCATATAGAGTGTCGATATTTTCTTCCTGCGAACCCCGTTCAGTGGTGGATTGCAGGGCTTGTGCAGATTGTAATGCGGCCTGTGCCTGCTGTTTTTTTGCCTGAATTTCTGGGCTAATCAAAAGAACAAGCTCTTGTCCTTTTTTAACTTTTTGCCCTTCGGATACATAAACTTGTTCGATTCTGCTTGGTACTTTGGTGCTGACATGTAAGGTTTCAGCTTCAACACGTCCTTGTAATTCAACCTGTTTGGGCTGATAGGCTTTCCATAGTCCATAAGCAATTAAGCCAAGCAACACGACTACAATCATTGCAACAATGACTTTAATCAGCCCTTTCTTTTTAGATCCCTCGGATTTGTTTTGTGGCTGCTTAATAGGGGGCTGATCAGTTCCATGATCGTTTGTTTTTTCATTGTCAGCAATAGAAGAGGAATCTGGATGTTGAGCATCGGACGGTGGTTGATCTTGATTCATCATGTCCTCTCCTTTAACGAATAAAATCGGTATTAGGTTGATTTAAATAAGCTTTGAAATTTGAAATTGAGCCATGGCTTTGTAATAAAGTCGCCAACGATAAAATATATTTATATGCGTTCAGTGCCATTTCAGTATTTAAGGCATTCAGGGCATTTTGGGCATCAATAACTTGAGTGGCTGTGCCCATATCCTCTTTAAAAGAAAGTTCCTGAATACGTAAATTTTCCTGGGCTGCTTTTTGGTTTTGTAGGAGCAAAGCATGGCTTTGTTGCGCTGAATTCAGCTCGCTATAGGATTTATTCATTACATTTTCAATTTCTTGTTTAGTTCTTGCAGTAAGTAACTCGGTTGCATAGCGTTTAAGCTCTGCAGAATGAATACTTTTGGTTTTATCCAGTCCTGAAAATAAGTTATAACGCGCAGCAATTCCAATAATCCAATTTTCTTTATCATCCAGACTATATTCACCAAATGCAAATAAATTAGGTTTCTTTGCAGCTTGTTGCGCACGGACATTTTCATTGGCAATTTGTGTATCCATTTGCATTTTACGCACTAAACTAGACTGTTCTGGATAGGTTGCCATTAAATTATCTAAAGACTGAGTCTGAGCTTTATTTACAAATAAGGGTGTAGTAAGTTGGCTCACTTGATTGGTTCGTAATAGATTATTCAGTTGGAACTGACTGCTTTGTAGATTAGCTTGTGCATTTTGTAGTAAGCGCTGTGCATTATTTCGCGCCACTTCAAATTGCATCCTTTGCCCTTTACTTAAAAATCCTTGTTGCTCAAGTTTGAGAGCATTATCAAGATGACGTTGCATTGCATTGAAATTAAAGTGACTGGATTTAACGAGTTGCTGTTGTAATTGCACATTGAAATAAGATTGAATCATTTCAAAACGTTGTACATCTTGTTGCTGTTCAGTATTAAGTTCAGAACGTTGCGATTGAATTGCTGCAATTTGTTTGGTCGATTTAAGCAAACCGCCAGTATAAAGTGGCATCACCATGGAAATAGAAGAACGAATTTGTTCATCTTGCAAAGTTAAATTGGCATAATTAGGTACTATATTGACACCATCATGAATAATGCCACTCACTCCATTTTCAATATCGCCAATAATATTGGGTGGTATGACATTTTCCCACTCATTCAATTGGTTATCGAGTTTGTCATTCAAGGCATTTTCTATTCCTTGTTTAAAGGAGTTGAGAGGGACATCGACTTCACTGTGAAATTTGTAAGCACGAACATTAAAATCAATACGTGGCAGTCCTAAACCTTTTACCGCTTCTGCATCCAGTTTTGCTGAACTCTGGAGAGCTTCATTGGCCTGAGACGTATACGAGTTCTCCAGCACTTGCTGTTCCGCTTGCGCATAACTAAAAGTTTGAGCCTGCGTTTGGGCGCATAACCCTGAAAAACTTAAACCAACCGCCATGATCTTTAATAAAGTCTGCGTCAAGAAGGTTGGTTTTGTTGTATAAACCTGACGTCTAAATTTCATAGAAAACAACTTTTAATATTTTTAGCTAGTGTAGTGGATTATTTATAAAAGTAAGTTATTGAATTGTTTACAATACATTTGTATAACAGATTCAAACTCGGCCTCAATTTTAAGTTAGGCGTTATTTCTGATCGAGCATGAGGCTGTTGATTTAATATTAGCCTAAATTGAAATGATGCATAGATTAAATAACTCTACTTGGCAGTTTATATTGAAATATTTATAGGTTCAAATACTGCACGAAATCCCAAGATGTGGTTAAATGCCACAATTTAGTTTTGTTTCACTTAGACAAAGGAAAAATCATGC
Organism: Acinetobacter sp. S40; assembly: GCF_016624705.1. NCBI lineage: Bacteria > Pseudomonadati > Pseudomonadota > Gammaproteobacteria > Moraxellales > Moraxellaceae > Acinetobacter > Acinetobacter sp. S40. The sequence goes on along the minus strand of NZ_JACVTU010000012.1, from coordinate 34,546 downwards.
GCGCGTACAATTTCTGTGCTGGTCCTGCTGCATTACCGACTGCCGTTTTAGAAAAAGCTCAAGCTGAGTTGTTAGACTGGCACGGTAAGGGCCTTTCCATCATGGAAATGAGTCATCGTAGTAAAGATTATGTCGCGGTTGCAGAAAAAGCGGAAGCTGATTTACGCAAATTGATGAATATTCCAGAAAACTATCAGGTTTTATTTTTGCAAGGTGGAGCATCGTTACAATTTTCAGCGATACCATTGAATCTATTGGGAAAAAACCCAAAAGCCGATTATATTCATACTGGAATCTGGTCAGAAAAAGCGTTGAAAGAAGCACAGCGTTATGGCGAGATTAATAGTGTAGAAGCAGGTACTACTGTAAATGGCAAACTTGCCATTAAGAACCAAAGCGAATGGAATTTGTCTCAAAATGCTGCCTATGTTCACTATGCTGACAATGAAACTATTGGTGGTTTGCAGTTCGATGGTATTCCAGAGGTTGATGCACCATTAGTATCCGACCTCTCTTCAAGCATTTTGTCTGCGCCAATAGATGTATCAAAATTTGGTCTTATCTATGCAGGTGCGCAAAAAAATATCGGTCCAGCGGGTTTAACGATTGTTATCGTACGTGATGACTTGCTTGATCAAGCGCGTTCAGATATCCCAAGCATTTTGAAATATTCAGCTCAGGCAAAAAATGGTTCAATGGTGAATACACCAGCGACCTATTCATGGTATTTGTCAGGTTTGGTGTTTGAATGGTTACTTGAGCAGGGTGGGGTAGATGCGATCCACAAGGTAAATCTGGAAAAAGCCAAATTGCTTTATGGGTACATTGATGCCAGTGATTTTTATAATAATCCGATTGTAGAAGCGAATCGTTCCATCATGAATGTGCCATTTACATTGGCAGACGAGGCATTGGAAAAATTATTTCTTAAAGAAGCAGAAGAGAATCATTTGCTAAATCTCGCGGGTCATCGTTCAGTTGGCGGTATGCGTGCAAGTATTTACAATGCTGTACCGCTTGAAGGCGTACAAGCCTTGGTTAATTTTATGGATGACTTTGCTAAACGCAATGGCTGATAATGAAAAAGCCCTCAAATCTTGAGGGCTTTTTTTGAATACTTAAAGCATCAAACTAAATTAAACAGCTAATAATCCAAAATGATAAAAAATCATGGCTGCAAGAAACATTCCTAGAACAAAAAAACAGAAAGCACCTTTGTCCAACTTAATACGTTGGCCACTAAATTGGACTAGACTGTAGCTTTGTTGTTCTCGAATAATTTTCATTAATGAGCCTAATAATTAAATTATTGTGAAAATATATTAATTATTAATAGTTTTAGCATAAATATTCGCCTGAATCCATAGATTTCCACGAATATACTGTCCAATTTCAAAGTTTTTATACAAATCATCTTTAGTTGCAATACGAATTAATGTTGCAGGTAGATTATCTTCTAAAACCAAAGTGACATCATACAACGTATATTCTTGTTCCATAAATGTCATGGAAGTCTTACCAACGATATTGCCCTGAAACCACGCTTCATCTTCCTGACCAATAGTTTCTCCATATAAATAAGCCACCATTTTAGAAAAATCAACGGTAACGGGCTCTTTGTCTTCTGGCGTTTTCGGTTCCCAAGCATTAATGAGTTGCTGCAAATTTTCAGGAGCGACACCATTATGTGCTGCCAAAATATCATTTAAGGCACGATGATGTTTAATTGAAGCGGGGTCATCTACAATAATCGTTTCATTGGCTGCTACAGGTTCGAGTTCATAAGCCCATGCATTTAGTTGAACTTGATAACTTTGATCTTTTTGATATTGACCATGGTTGACGCTATATAAATTATCAAAGGCATAAATAATAGTATTGGCATTTACTTTTAATTGCAAAACCGCCTGAGTAGCTGATTCAGACGTAATAATACGATCAATAGTGGCACTAAATTTATAAGGACTCTCAAATGTAGGAAATGCAGTTTTTAATGCTTTGGGTTTGTTATCTTCTACTGCAATAATTTGATTCAATTGAACTGGCGATTTTGCTGGCCCCTGAATGAGCCAGAACGCTTGATCCATATCAGTTTCACATTCACAGATTCCCATCGGCATAATGGGGCTATCCAACGCAAGTCCCAGCCACTTTGGTATATCTTGCGCAGGTTCTGGAGAAAGTAAATTCCAGTGCTGTGCATGACTGCCAAAATTATTTTCTTCGATAGTGACGATTTCAGGACTGTTTTGATTTTTCATATAAGCTGAGAATAAAAAATGGATAACTTAGTGTATTAAATCGAGGATATCTTAGTTTTTTCAAGTCCATCAATGTAATTATATAAAAAATCATCAGATTTTTTTAATGGAATAAGTGCCCATGATGAAAAGCGAATCTGTTAAACTTAAGTTTATTTTTTTCCAAGAGTCATTCAGTTGTTACCATTCAAGCTCTGGGTGGATGCAGATGCATTACCTAAAATTTTGCGGGAAGTGATTTTACGTGCATCTGATCGTTATCAACTCGAAGTGACGTTCGTCGCCAATCAGAATGTCGGGATCACGCCATCGGTCAGAATCAAATCGATTCAGGTGATGAGCGGTGCAGATCAGGCGGATAAAGAAATTGTAGACCGTATGCAGGAATATGACATTGTCATTACGCAAGATATTCCACTTGCAGCGCAGGTCATTGAAAAAGGTGGTATCGCGATTCATCCCCGTGGGGAAATCTATACTACAGCTAATGTTAAAGCGCGTTTACATCTTCGTGATTTTATGGATACCTTACGGGGCGCTGGGGTGCAAACGGGCGGGCCGCCACCTATTTCTGAGCGTGACAAGCGAGAATTTTCCAGCGCTTTGGATCAAACAATTTTAAAGCAAAAACGTAAAACTGCATGAGAACCCAAGATGCAATCTAAAAATAACATTGTCATAACCTATGTTGTGCTGGTGTTTATCTGGGCGACCACACCGCTTGCAATCGTTTGGAGCGTATCTGACATTTATATTCTTTGGGCGATGGCATTACGTTTTTTTATTGCCTTGCCGATTGCAGCGCTCTTGTTATTATTACTGAAAGTTAAATTTCCTCTAGATAAAATAGCCTTGCATAGCTACGTCGCGGGTTCATTTAGTCTAATCGGCTCTCAAATTTTTACCTATATTGCGACACAATATTTAAGTTCAGGAATTCTTGCACTTATGTTCGGGCTAGCTCCGATTATTGCAGGACTTATGGCACATTTTGCTCTTGGTCAGCATTTAAATAGATTACAGTGGCTCGGAATGTTTGTGGCGATTTGTGGACTGGCCCTGATTTGTTTTGGTGGATCAACTCAAAATATTCATCCTATTGGTATTGCTTTGATGCTGATCAGTGTGTTCATGTACTGTTTATCTATCTTTTGGGTCAAAAAAGTTAATGCTGAGGTGGAGCCTATGGCACAGGCAACAGGATCAATTTTGGTCTCTGCTCTGGGGGCCATCTGTTTAATGCCGTGGATCTGGCAATATGCACCTACGCATTTACCAGAAGCAAAATCATTATTCGCCTTGATGTATACCGTGATTATGGCATCTTTAATTGCAATGTTTTGCTATTTTAAACTGGTGCGTAGTATCAAAGCCACTACATTGTCCTTGACCAATGTTATGACACCTTTATTGGCCATGTTTATTGGTGTTTTGATTAATCATGAAAAGCTTTCAATTCTGGGAGTAGTGGGAACCGTGATTATTCTTACAGGCCTTTTTTTATATTTTTACAAAGACCTACAGGCCAGTCGTCGATTGCAGTCCCATTTAAAGCACCAACATTCTGAACATTAATCTCAAATCGGATAATAGCGTTTATAGATCTAATCGTTATTCGATATTTGTTCGGAGATAGATTCTGCGAGTTTAACCCGATCATGCGGATGTAAGGTGATAAAATAAACCCCCGTTCTAAATCTATTATCCTCTTCTGCGTGGCTATAAACCACTTGGGCAGTAACGGCGATATGAAAATAATTATCTGGGTGGCTCAAGGTAATATGAATATAGGACCCTTGCTTTAAAGGTTCCGAGGTATAAAAACTGAGTCCTGTTTCAGACACATTCACCTGTTCGGTGCTTGGCAATATGGATTGAACGATAGAGTCGTAAAGAGAACCCGTAATTAAATTCAACTTTTGGTTGAATAGGGATAAGATACGAGCAATTTGTTGATCTTTTTGATTTAATTGTTCTAATTCGTAGCTAAATGCATGATCAATTTGATCTAATTCAGCAAGTAGTAGAAAATAGCGCGGCAATACAAAACTTGGATCGTAAGGATCGTTAAGTGCAACCGCATCGGAAATAACCTGATAGTTGATTCTTAACGCAGCATCTATGCGAGACATGACACGGCGTTCAGTTGTACCACTCGAATGCTGTGAACTTTCCATAATGAAATTACCTCGGATTAGATGGTATGTTTAAACCAATCTCGTTATATATCGGGTTGAGATATACTCGCGCAAGGCGCAGTAATCACTTTATTTCTTTTATTGCATTGGTTTCCATGATTGGTCTCACCTTAGGTGTTGCCGTACTCATTACCGTGCTATCGGTCATGAATGGTTTTGACCGGGAGTTGAAAAACCGTGTCTTAGGCATGATACCTCAAGCTACTGTTTCTTCAACACAAATTTTAACAGATTGGCCAGAACTTGCAAAAAAAATTGAAGGGCATCCACATGTTACTGGTGTTGCGCCTTTTACTCAATTGCAGGGGATGCTTACTGCTCATGGTCAGGTCGCAGGAATTATGGTGACTGGGATCGACCCCAAATATGAGCCGAAAGTTTCAATTATTCAAAACCATATGGTTGAAGGAAATATTAATAGCTTACAAAAAGGTGAGTTTGGCATTGTGCTGGGCAAACAAATGGCAGATGCATTAGGGCTTGGACTCAATGATAATGTCACTTTGGTGCTGCCAGAGGCAACGCCATCGCCAGCGGGCGTAGTTCCACGCTTTAAGCGTTTTAAAATTGTTGGGATTTTTAGTATTGGAGCAGAAGTTGATTCTATGATGGGTTATATCGCCCTGAATGATGCTTCAACTTTATTACGTTTGCCAGATGGCGCACAAGGTATTCGACTTAAATTAGACAATATCTTTCAGGCACCTCAGGTGGCAAATGATATTGTAAAAACCCTTCCACCAAACTTTTATGCATCTGACTGGACCTATACCCATGGTAATTTATTCAGCGCGATCCAGATGGAAAAAGCCATGGTCAGCTTGTTGTTATTTCTAATTGTGTTGGTCGCTGCATTTAATATTGTGTCATCGTTAGTGATGGTGGTGACTGATAAAAAATCAGACATTGCGATATTGAGAACATTAGGCGCTTCACCAGCAACCATTACCAAAATTTTTATGGTACAGGGTACGGTGATTGGCGTGATTGGAACAGTGGCAGGTGCCATTTTGGGAATCATTCTAGCTACTAGCATTAGTAACGTGATTGATTGGTTAAATACAGCCTTTGGCTGGCATTTGTTTGATGCTTATTTTATTAACTATTTACCTTCTTATTTAAGATGGCAAGATGTGGTCTTGATCGTTTCTGTGTCTTTGATCTTAAGCTTCTTAGCGACAATTTACCCCGCTTTACGCGCTGCAAAAATCCAACCTGCGGAGGCTTTACGTTATGAGTAAAATTGTTCTGGAAGCCAAAGATATTTATAAAAGCTTTACTGATGGTAAATCCAACGTTGAAGTTATTAAAGGTTTGTCTTTACAAGTTAAAGCAGGCGAGTTTGTTTCGATTGTTGGAGCGAGTGGTTCAGGTAAAAGTACGTTATTGCATGTGTTGGGCGGACTGGATCAACCGACACAAGGTCAAGTTTTTTTAAACGGTCAACGGTTTGATAATTTAGGTGAAGCGGAACGTGGCTTCAAACGGAATGAATATCTAGGTTTTGTTTATCAATTCCATCATTTATTACCTGAATTTACTGCTCTGGAAAATGTGGCAATGCCTCTCATGTTACGTAGTAGCAGTAACTTTAAAGAGGTGAAACAACGTGCCGAATATTTGCTGGAGCGTGTAGGATTGTCACATCGTCTGGAACATAAGCCAGGTGAGTTATCTGGAGGTGAAAGGCAGCGTGTTGCTTTGGCCCGTGCTTTAGTCACTCGACCCGCTTTAATGCTGGCAGATGAACCAACAGGAAATCTTGATCGTAAAACTGCCATGACTATTTTTCAGTTACTGATGGATCTGAAAAAAGAGTTTGATATGGCGATGCTCATCGTGACTCATGATGAACAATTGGCTCAATCTGGTGATTCTATTTTACATATGCAAGATGGACTTTGGGTCGATTCAATTCAGTAATTAAAATTTTTTAAATAATCCTTTCCAAAGCCCATGAAAATGGGCTTTAATTTTGTCCGAAAAAGACACTATATAAAATTACATGTTAAAAATTATTTTATTGGGATGGATTATTGGCATTGCCATGATGGGATATTCATTTCAAAACCTGACTCCCATTATCTATTATTTTATTCCATTTGTTTTGATGTTATGGGGAATTTATTTTCTAAAAAAAGCAACATGGAGTGAAAATATAAGTGCTAAAACAATTTTAACAATCAGTTCGACATTTTTAATGTGGCTACTGGGTTATTTATATGCAGATTATGCATTACTTGAGCGTTTAAAACAGAAAGAAATCACCTCAACTGCATCGTCGGAAGTGATTTATATTCGAGAAATGGGACAAAGCACAGACCACGGAATCAAACAGCCTGTCGAAATTTTATCTCAAGGTAGACCTTCTGTAGTGTGGCTAGTCTATATTGATGATCGTCTTTTAGAAAGCATCGCCATTAAAAATAATAGTTTAGAACTTGGTCAGTATTATCAGGTGAAAGGTATTATTAAGCCTGTGCATGGTTATGCTAATGCAGGAGGCTTTGATCAGGAAAAATGGTTTATTCAGCAAAACTGGATGTCAGGCTTTCATGTTCAACAGATTCAATCACTTTCTACCCAAGACGTTTATCGTTTAGGATTTCAGCAACATCTAAAACAAAAACAAGCACTGTGGCGAAGGTTTTGTTTAAATATTGAACAATTAAGGTTGGATTTTCGGGGTCAACTGCACCAGCAACCCTTTAAATATAAAGCATTGATGCTGGCGCTCTTAACTGGGGATCGGAGTTTACTGGATAAAAATACTGAAATTTTATTTCAGCGTTTTGGCATTTCACATTTATTGGCGATATCTGGCCCACATGTTTTGATTTTGGCTGCATTATTTACATGGCTTATGAGTTGTGTAATTCATAAGCTTAAGCCAACACTGTATTTAAAGTATCCTCGTCAGATTTTGATGATCATACCATTTTGTAGTTGTGTATTTATTTATACAGCATTTGTGGGTTTTGAGATTCCCGCATTACGCACATTATTACTGACAATTATTGCAAGTTTATTTCTACTCGTTAAACATGAAATTCGAGCTTTTAGCTTGTTAATATATACTGCAAGTTTGAGCTTATTGATCGATCCTTTCAGCATTTTATCTGCTGCATTCTGGTTGTCTTATGGCGCCTGTTTTATTTTATTGAATATTTATCAGTCCATGCACTTTCCTACCACTTCAGTGCTGACTTTAATGCAAAAAATCTGGAAGAATATTCAATTATTAATTCAGTCTCAATGGAAAATTTTTATTGCCTTATTACCTTTAGTTCTCATATTTTTTAAGCAGGTTTCTTGGATTTCCCCCATCGCTAATCTGATTGTTATTCCGCTTCTAGGAGGGGTAATTGTACCATTGGGCATTATTGCGGCTTGCGTCTGGTTAATAATTCCAACAATCGGGCATCTACTTTTTCAGATTAATGATCTATTGATTGGCATTTTATTTTTTATTTTAAATGGGTTGGACCATCTTTTTAATCCAGTATTGTATACATTTGCTTTAACACCCTGGATTTTGCTGAGTATTGGTTTAGGTATTTTGATGTTATTTTTACCTAAAGGAAGTATTCCTAAGTCATGGGCACTGTTATGTATTTGTCCAATATTTCTACTGACGTGGGTGAAACGTGATACTCAAATTTCAGTGATTGATGTCGGTCAGGGACAGTCCATTTTTATACAAGATTCATCACAACGCCTTCTAATTGATACAGGGGGTTACTATGATGAAACTAAATTTAGTATCGGTCAAAATGTCGTAGTGCCTTACTTGAAGCAACAAGGCGTTGCTCAACTTGATCGTATTTTACTTTCTCATTTAGATCAAGATCATAGGGGGGCATTAGAGGCAATTTTGAAGCAAGTCAAAGTAACTCACTTCATGGCAAATGAAACGCTGCCACAGCAAAATTCGATGTCTTTTTCTAAATGTTATACAGGCCAAACATGGCAAACCCCAGATATCCGTTTGCACATTTTGTCTCCTGAACCGATCGATGATCAGTTGGTTCAGTCTAACCGCAATGAACATTCTTGTGTCGTTTATCTTGAATTGTTAAAGGCAAAGGGTTTACGTCGATTTTTAATTATGGGCGATGCTGGATGGGAGACTGAATATCAAATTTTGCAAAAATATCCTGATTTAAAAGTTGATGTTTTAGTTTTGGGGCATCATGGCAGTAAACATAGTTCATCTTATGATTTTTTAAGGCACTATCAACCACAACTTACAGTCGCTTCAGTGGGTTATAGTAACCGTTATGGGCATCCGAGTACGCAAACGTTATCACGATTAGATGCTTTAAATATTCCACTTTATACCACGATAGCGTCGGGAACCATTACATTTCGTGTTCAGAATAATCAAGTGCAAGTTGAACAATATCGAAAAATATTTAAGTGGTTGAATCGGGATGAACCATAATGAGTTTTTGGGCTTGTTCACGCACCTGTTCCACCTTTTCTAAGGCAGTTTTTTCATCAAGTTTATACACATTATCCAGTTCGGGATTCGCTTTAAAACGTTTATAACTCCAGTGATAATGCTGAGGATATCTACGAATCAGATTTTCAATAGCATGATGGATGACCAAGGTTCCATGCACATCAGAGCCTTCATAAATAGCAGGATCCATTGGCTCAATAAACATATCAAAGCCATCGCTTTCATTGCGTATTGCATACAGAAGTAAAGCTTTGGCTTTGGTTTTCTGAATCAGTTTCGAACTTAGATTACTTGAAGCTAACGGAATGCCAAAATAATTGACCATTTCACCCCCAACGTGCGGTGAGTGATCAGGTAAAATGACGGTGGTTCCACCTTTTTTAAGGGCTTTAAAAATCTGGCGTACGCCACTTTCATCTGTAGGAACCAGATTAGCTTGTTCTCGGCTACGTGCTGCACGTACGAAAGCATCCGCATCTGCATTTTTAACGGGTTTATACAAAATGGTCATGGCGGTAAACTGAGCGCACCAGGCATTCATAACTTCCCATGTACCAAAATGTGGAACAATTAGAACCAGTCCTTTATTTTCGGCTAAAGCTTCATGAAAATAATGTTCACCGGTAATATTTTGAATACGTGAGATATTCTTTTGATTAGATGCACCCCAGACACTAAAGAACTCAAAATAAGAAGTAAGTTCATTGCGAATAGCTTGTTGTGTGATCTGGTGGCGTTCATCTTCAGTTAAATAGGGCAAGGTAATTTGTAAGTTTAACTGGATCGTTTTGGATGTTTTGCTAATTTTTAAAGAGTTGACTAAGCCTGCGAGCATACGCGCAATAAAACGTGAGAACTGAATAGGCTGTCGGCTAACAAACCTTAAAAGACGGTAATTGAAGCTATGAGTATCAGGTGTGGTCATTATTAAAAAAGATGTAAAAAAGTAAGAAAGGAAGCATCAGGCAAAAAATATTATAAGTTAAATTATACCGATTAAATAGTTTTTACCGATTCAGTGTATATAATGGCAGAGATTTTAACTTTTTGGGTTGTTTTTTATGTCCGATTGGCCACCAAAACCACAAAATGAACCATCGAATAGCAATAATAAGGCTGGACAGGAATGGCAAATTTTGGAAAAAGCTGTTCTTGCGTCTGTAGAAGAACAACGTCGTGCCAGACGCTGGGGTATTTTTTTTAAACTACTGACTTTTGCTTATCTGATTTTTATCTTTATTCTTTTAGGGCGTGGCTGTTCAACTGTAGATACCAATACTACAAGCTCAACTTCAACTGCACATCTGGCGATTGTCAATATTATTGGCACCATTGATTCTGGTAATCAATCGGTCAATAGTGAAGATACTAATAAAGCTTTAAAGCGAGCATTTGATGCAAAATCAAGTAAAGCAGTTGTTTTAAATATTAACTCGCCTGGTGGTTCGCCTGTTCAATCAGATGAAATTTGGCAACAAATTCGCTATTTAAAACAGCAGCATACAGATAAAAAAGTTTATGCTGTGATTGGCGATATGGGAGCGTCGGGTGCTTATTATATTGCTTCTGCGGCAGATGAAATTATTGTGAATCCATCAAGTCTAGTGGGTTCCATTGGGGTCATTATGCCAAATTATGGTATTAACGGACTTGCTCAAAAACTGGGGATTGAAGACCGTACCATGACGTCTGGTTCTAATAAAGATATTCTTAGCATGACCAAACCAATCAATCCTCAGCAACGTGAACATATTCAGGCTTTATTGGATAATGTACATCAGCATTTTATTGATGCGGTAAAACAAGGTCGTGGTAAACGTCTGCAATCAGATGATCCTGCAATTTTCTCAGGTTTATTCTGGACAGGTGAACAAGCGATTAAGTTAGGTGTTGCTGACCGTACAGGTAACATTGATAGTTTGATGCGCGAGCTAAAACTTGATACTAAAGTAAACTATACGATTGAACGCAGTCCATTTGAGTCTTTGGTTGGGCGTATGGGTTCACAAATAGGTCAGGGAATTAGCCAGTCGATTTCTCAGCAATTGCAGACGGAACAACAGGCGCAATTCAAGTAATTGAGTTCGTAACTATGATATCTGATAAACCATTAATCCACTTTGCGCACGCCAACGGCGTGCCTTCTAAAGTCTATCAAAAACTCTTTGATGCACTCAAAGATGATTATGACATCATTTATGTGCCTCTGATTGGGCCGGATAAACGTTATCCGATTACCAATCACTGGCCAAATTTAGTAGATCAAATCGTCGACAGCATTGTGCAACAGGCTCAGGGACGCAAAGTAATTGGTTTGGGACATTCTCTTGGCTCAGTTTTGACGTTAATGGCATCTTATCAACGTCCTGAGCTCTTCTCGCAAGTAATTATGTTGGATCCGCCGTTGATTTTGGGCAAATATTCATTTGCTTTTCATCTGGCAAAATTGGTCAGTCCGAAGTATGTAGATAAAATGACACCCGCGGGTTTGTCTGCGCGTCGACGAGATCATTGGGCATCTAAAGAACAAGCAGCTGAACTATTACGACCAAAAGGCTTTTATCAGCATTTTGACGCAGATTGTTTTCAGGCCTATATCGATTATGGGCTCAGTTCAGATCCTGCACGTGGTGGCGTAACTCTTACGATTCCTAAAGCAGATGAAGTCGAAATCTTTCGTCAAAATCCATCTTGGTGGTGGTTAACTCCACGGCATGCTCCCCATGTACCTGTACATTTGGTGGTTGGAGAAACCAGTAACTTTCTAGAGCGTGGTTTTCCACAAAAAGCCAGAAAAACTTTAGGCATTCCTTATACTGTAGTCAGTGGTGGACATATGTTCCCATTGGAGCATCCATTATCGACTTCGGATCAGATCAAAAAACTGATTGCAGCACAAGCTCAACAAAAAAGCGCGTAATTAACGCGCTTTTTCTAACCAGAATTTAGTCTGCTTAAATCTGACAAAACTGTACTGGCTTTAAAAGAGGCTGACCTTTATACACGGCCTGACCTGCTCGATATTGAATCGTTTGTGTACAAATCCATTCTACTACTTGCGGATAAATCGTATGCTCGAGTTCATGTACACGGTTTGCTAAAGTCTTGGAGTTATCATGCTGGCTAACTCTAAGTATACCTTGCAACAGAGCAGGGCCTGCATCGAGTTCTGCTGTAACATAATGAACCGTACAGCCATGAAACATATCACCTGTATTTAAAACTCGCTGATGGGTATGCATGCCTTTATAAAGAGGTAACAGGGAAGGATGAATATTAATCATTTTCCCTTCCCAAGCCCGTACAAACTTTTCACTTAAGATACGCATAAAGCCCGCGAGTACCACAAGGTCTATATCCCATGCTAGAAGTTGTTGATGCATCGCATCATCAAAAACTTCGCGGTTGGGATAGGCCTTATGCTCAATCACACAGGTTTCGATCGCCGCTTTTTTAGCTCGTTCCAATGCATACGCATCTGATTTATTGGAAATAACGCCGATAATTTTCCCTGATAATTGTTTGCCCAGTTGGGCATCAATCAAAGCTTGTAAATTACTGCCATTTCCTGAAACAAGTACCGCAATTTTCATCATGCAAAAATCACACGAATTTTTTCGTCAGCACCTTCAACAGATTCCGCATTGTCCTGAATATGACCAATTTTCCATGCTTTTTCACCAAGTGAGTTAAGCACTTGAATAGTTTTTTCAGCTTCAGCAGCATCTACCGCAATTACCATGCCTACACCACAGTTGAACGTGCGATACATTTCAAACCGTTCTACATTGCCTTCACGCTGCAGGAGTTTAAACAGTTCTGGCCATTCCCATGATGCTTCATCAATCACCGCTTGAGCGCCGTTTGGAAGTACACGTGGTAAATTACCTGGTAAACCACCGCCAGTAATATGCGCCATTGCATGAACATCAACTTGTTTGCAGAGTTCGAGCACAGGTTTAACGTAGATTCGAGTAGGTTCCATTGCTACATCAGCCAATGAGCGACCATCAATTTGTTGAGTCAAATCAACATTTTTAACATCAAGAATTTTACGCAGCAGTGAGTAACCATTTGAATGTGCACCGCTTGAAGCGATACCAATCAAAATATCTCCCGCTTTTACTTTGGAACCATCAATAATTTTACTGTGCTCAACTACACCCACTGCAAAACCAGCTAGATCGTAGTCCTCACCTTCATACATACCTGGCATTTCAGCAGTTTCACCACCGACAAGCGCGCAACCTGCAAGTTCACAGCCTTGACCAATACCTGTGACAACATCCGCTGCAACATCAACATTTAAATGGCCTGTTGCATAATAGTCGAGGAAGAATAATGGTTCTGCACCACAGACCAATAGATCATTGACACACATGGCAACCAGATCTTGGCCAATGGTGTCATGACGATTGAGGTTAAGTGCTAAACGTAATTTTGTACCTACGCCATCTGTACCAGAGACTAAAACTGGTTCTTCATAGCCTTTAGGAATTTTGCAAAGTGCGCCAAAGCCGCCAAGACCGCCCATGACTTCAGGACGAGTGGTGCGTTTTGCGACTGATTTGATACGATCGACCAGTGCGTCGCCCGCTTCAATGTCGACGCCCGCATCTTTATAGCTTAAACCAGTATTTGGGGTAGAAGTTGAGTTGCTCATAGTGAAGTCTCCGCATTGGCGGCAGATTATAACCTGAATATACGAAACTCTTATGTTATTTATGCTTGAAAATGCTATCTTTAACGAAATATTTTTGCATCTATAATGAATACATTAAAAAAAGGCTAGATTTTATGCAAGATCGTACGCTTCGCCGTATCTTCATCCTAGCAGGTATCGCATTTTTACTTTGGGTACTTTATTTACTTAAACCCGTTGTGATTCCATTTATTGGCGCTTTTTTAATTGCGTACCTGTTTAGTCCATTGGTGGAGAAACTATCAAGAATCGGTTTACCACGCTGGTTATCTATTAGTATCGTTTTTATCGGTATTGGTGTTTTACTTACCTTGGCAATCTGGTACGTGGTTCCACTGGTATGGCAACAATTGATCTATGCCCGTGACAGTATTCCTGCCGGGATTCATTGGGTCAATGCGACTTTCTTACCTTGGGTTTCACATACTTTTAATGTTGAACGTATGGAGATCGACACGGATCAAATTTCAACAGTAGTGATGGAATATATTCAGACCAATTATAGTGCTGATAGTATTCAAACTATGGCCTTGAGACTCGCACAGTCTGGTTTAAATTTTATTCAGATCGGCGGCACAATTGTGCTGATTCCTGTTATTGCATTCTATTTCCTATTGGATTGGGAGAGGATGTTAAGTAGCTTACATCGACTTATTCCAAAACCGTATGAACAAAGTACTATGCGTATTGTCAGGGAATGTCATAGTGTTTTAGGTGCTTTCGTCAAAGGCCAGTTTTTAGTGATGTTGCTATTAGGAATCGTCTATGCGGTTGGCTTGCAACTTATTGGTCTCGAAGTCGGTCTTATTATTGGTATGGTCGCTGGACTTGCCAGTATTATTCCTTATTTGGGTTTTGCGGTGGGTATAATTGCTGCAATCATCGCGACACTATTTCAGTTTGGTGTCGATTGGATGCAACTTGTTCTGGTCGGTATTGTATTTATGATTGGTCAGGCGGTTGAAGGTTATATCCTGCAACCTTTTCTGCTGGGTGATAAAATTGGACTGTCACCTGTTGCTGTTGTTTTTGCTGTTTTGGCGGGGGCGCAGTTGGCAGGCTTTTTAGGTATGTTGATTGCATTACCCGTCGCTGCTGTCATTGTAGTTTTACTACGCCATGTACGCGAAGCTTATGAACATAGTCAATTGTATGGTGATCAAGCTATTTTGGTACAACATGGTGGTGCTGAACATATTAGTGTAGAAACTGAAAGCGTTGATCTTGATATTGAAATCAAAAAACCGCAAGATACTGATGTGCCAAACGATTCTCCACCTAAATAGCCATGAGGTTGCTCACGAGGTTTATGACATAGTATGCGTCAACTACAGTTGAATATTGAACCTCAACTCGATGCTCGGATTAGTGATTTTTCTGGGCCAGGTTGGGGACATGTTGTTGATGCCGTCCGTCAGTTACATGCAGGATTAGTTAACCGCTTTTATATTTATGGCGGTGCTGGTTCTGGAAAAAGTCACCTACTTTCTGCAATTTGCGATTCTTATCTGGAAATAGGGAAATCTGCAATAAAAGTTTCTTTACTTGAGCTTCTGGATGCACCGATTGAAGCCATTACTTCACTTGAGCGTTATGATTTGGTTGCTTTGGATGATATCGAGGCGATTAGTGGTGTGCCACATTGGCAACGAGCAGTTTTCCATCTCATTAATTATAATAATGAAGTTGGCGGTCAACTGGTATTTTCATCGCGTGTTGCTCCAATTGAACTTAAACTTGAACTTCCAGATTTACAATCACGATTAACTCAGGCGGTCAGTGTTAAAGTACCCAATGGTAGTCTTTACGCAGACCGTGAAGCATTGGTTTTATCTACTGTGGCGCGTCGCGGTTTGCATTTTGATCCGCAAATAATTGAATATTTGCTATTGCATGGACCCCATCAAGCCTCTTTACTATTACAAACATTGGCACAGCTTGAAAAATTGCTTAAGGGTGAGAAAACTAAGCTTTCGAATGCCACCTTAAAGCAAATATATGCCTTGATTGATGAGTATCGTTAGTCACGTGAAAAATCTTGAGTAATTACTCAAGCTATGCGAAAGTACGCAAATTAACTCAAAAGTTGCTAGGAATTGGTGACTTTAAAAAAATAATGAAAATGGAAATAAAGGAGAAAGGTATGCTCAAGCGGGGTATAGGCGTTGGGCTGTTGTTCGTTGCTGGTCATGCATATAGTGCAGGCGAAATTATAGTCAACACAACAGCAGACGAAGTTAAGAACGACAATCTCTGTTCTTTGCGCGAAGCAATTGAGTATATCAATCAGGGAATGCCAGAAGCAGGATATAATGGATGTGGCGGTGAAGACTCCACTGCTGTTGTTTTGCTGGAAAAACAAAAAACCTATGAATTAAATAGTCAAATCAAGATACAAAAAGCCCTTCAGCTTAAAACAACCTACGATACCGATGTTTCAAATAATCAGTATGGAAAGAATAATGCCACCATTAAAATGGTCGGTAATGATCGAATCTTTTATGTTTATGATGATAATAGTGAGTCCGCTCAGTATAGCGTTTCATTGATTGAAGTAAATCTGGACGGTAACCCAGAAAGTACAGTGAATAATGGTGGTTTGATTTTTAACCGTGAAACTTTAAATCTGCAATACGTTAAACTGACAAATGGTCATGCCAGTGTCAATGGTGGGGCGATTTATAATGAAGGAGTTTCTACGGATACTAATGTAGGTTATGTGACTGCTTCAAATGTAATTTTTCAAAATAATACCGCACCTCAGGGAGCAGTGATCTATAGTGAATTACCTTATTTTAATATTTATCAAACAGTAATTCGTGACAACAAAGCAACTTCATCTACTTTGCCCACATTAATTTACTCAGCAATAGCATTTGATGATGATTCAACGAGTGCAAATGCTAGTTCTCGTTATTTTGGGCTTAAAAACAGTACTATTTTTAGTAATACTGGCTATATCACCAATGTACGTGATGGAATGATTGTAAACAATATTACTATGATACGTAATAGCATGGGATTGTATTTACAGGGGCCAAAAGGTGATGCCTATGTTTCCAACAGTATCATTGTTGAAAATGGTTCAAAAAACTGTGTCTTTGCAGCGGATGATAAAACGAATCTCATTAACAATCTGACCAATACCAGTATGGCTGATTGTGGTAGCGGTACCGCGACTGATCCAAATGTCAATGTGGCGAACAATAAGTTGTTGGCAGGTGAACTGGAAGGTAAATGTGATGCTGCACCAGCAGACGGTTTACTGTGTCCATATTACACCCCTGAAAATCAATTTCTAGGTTTTTTCAAGCCACGACTTTTAATGTCTTATAAAACACTGGCTGATTCTCTAATTGTCAATCGTGGCCGTGTTCTCAGTAACGGGACAAATATCACAAGTCTTTCAAGCTGTGAAGCGAGTGATCAACGTGGTAAGACACGTAGTACCAAAGAACTGTGTGATATTGGTGCGATTGAATTGGTGATTGATGCTGATTCTATTTCTCCTGTCGGGCAGGATATTCTCTATGGAGAAACTGCTAAGTTTTCAATTGCAGATCAGTTAGCGGATGGCGAACTTCTTCCTGCAAGTGAATGTGAAGGTTTATTAGGTAAAAGAGACGATGGTAAAGCATGGCAGGCAGGTTGTTTGCAAATTGTACAGACCAATACTCCATCTAAAGGCACATTAACACTGGATCAAGAAGGGAATATAACTTATGTGCCAAACGGAAACTGGCATGGTTCAGATGAATTTAAACTTCGCATCATGACCACGATTACACGATTCAGTGATTCGGTAGGAAGTCAATATATCGATATTCCTGCAAAAATTGTGCAGGATCCACCTAATGATTTTGAAAGTAAAAAAGTGAAAACCAGTGGTGGTAGCTTTGGATATGGGATGTTAATTGCTCTATTAGGACTGGTAGGGTTAAGACGTTTTAAAAAGTAAGGATAGGGATAAGTCATGAAAAATTATAAAAAAGGACTACTTACATTGATGGTATTGTCTGCTATGTCATTAATGGCGGCGGAAGATAAGACTATTTATGTAAATACTTTTGATGATATTGATGATCAAAGCAGCAGTAAATGTTCGCTTCGGATGGCAATGAAAGCTGCTGAATTGAATCGGTCTTATGGTGGATGTAGTGCAGGTAATACTGCGGCCTCAGCGATGGATTATATCCAACTTGAGGAGGGAGTCTATAAGCTAAATTCGGAGTTAGTTCCAGCTTCATCTATTTCTATTGTGGGGAAAATTCCACAAGATTATAGTAAGGTGGATGTCATCACCAATGATTATCCAGCCAAAACAGTTCTTAAAAGCATTATAGATGGTGAAAGTAAAACGCGTTTAATTAATACCAGCAACAGCAAAGTTTCTATTTCTATTAGTAATGTTCAGTTTCAAAACGGTAAAAATGCAGATCGAGGGGGTGCACTATATTTGGGTGCTGCAACAACATTGACGGGCGTATCTGTCCTAAACTCAACTGCAAGTCAAGGAGGAGCGATTTACCTTGAAGGAAATAACGCTGCCCTCACCATGACCAGTGGTATATATCAGAACAATAAAGCTGTTACTGGTTCTGTTCTAGCAATGAGTTGTAAAGATAATCTGGATTATAATAAACGTACATTTACGTTAACTAATAATAGTTTTATTCAAAATGGATCAAATGAAAGTAAAAGTACACTGGAGTTTTGTGGCGAGCCAACAGCAACTTTAACTGCCAATACAATTGCTCAAAACACTGCAAATGCGGCAAATGGTAGCATTATAAAATTTACAAGTGATCGATTGAATATCGAAGATGATGGTAAACTGAGTACTTCAAGTAGTCTGGTTTTAAATAGTAATACCATTGTCGAGAATACTGCTTTTAGTACTTTTTTATATGACAAGATTGGGACGAAAATATTAACTTTTAATGTTCTCGCATTTAACAGTAACCGTTCATGCCGCTATTTGCTTGGTGAAGCCAAGGACGAAAAGGATACGGGAGTTGGTCTGGCTTATAATGCGTTAAATTTAGTGGCGGGGGGTAACAGCCAGTGTGATGTTGCCAGTGAGGTATTACCAGAAGAACAGACCAATATTAATGTGGGTAATAACAATATTTCTACAGTATTAAGCCCATTACAAACTGCTTCTGAGTATACGAGTTTTCTTCCTGTTTACTTCCCTAAAGATAATCACACTGCAACAGATTTGGTTGATGTGGGTGCTGATGGATGCAGTACTCAAGATCAGCGAGGAATCAATCGTATTACCGATGGAACTCTAATTTTAAATCCAGCAGGAAGAAATAGTTGTGATATCGGCTCGACTGAAATCATGCGTTTGACGGCTGGAGATATTAATGGAATTGTAAATACTTCTCTGGTTGACTTAATTGCTAACTATCAAACCCAACTCGATTTCTTTAAAGATTTGGTGGCGAATAGCAGTACAAATCCAGACTTCCTACCTTACTATAATAAGCGGGTTAAAGAGTATGAAGATTTAATTAATTATACCAAAGCAAATGAAAAGTATCGTGCAGTCTATGTCGATCCATTTGCATTTAGCTTACCTGATGAAACTGAGCTAGCAGATGGTAGTCGCCAAATCCAGCATCTAACAACTGATACTTATGCGGTAAGTGTAACGCCAGTGGGCGTAGGTATGATCACAGGAAGTGGGGATACGGCTAAACTAGAATCTAAACCTGATGAAAATCTGAAATGTGAATGGAATGCTGACTTAAAACGAATCATGGTTTATCGTCTGGATGATGGTATTACGCAGGCAGGTGAATACAATTTCTGTGAATATACATTGACTATGAAAAATGCAGATGGTTCACTCAATACGAATAGAACGTCATCAGGACTAATGCAGGTTAATTTTGTCAATATTGCGCCGATCGCGACCGCTGATGAATATACTATTCAATATGGAACGGATCAGAAGATAAATGTAAATTTACTTGCCAACGATTCCGATGATGGTGACGGCCCTGTTTCTGCTATGACTACTAAGCCAAATAAGCCGGCTTTCTACCATAATTCTGAAGGTATCGAATTACCAATTCGTGTAACCACAGTTCCTTCTGGAGTTAGTATTACGCCTGAACGCAGTGGTCCTTGTCCATATCCTGACGAAAAAGAAACCTGTTATGGCGGTAATTTAACTATTCAGGTTAAGAATAATTTCAACGTATTTGATTATAAATTTAGTTATTTGATTTATGATGCGGATGAAACTAAGTCATCGGAAACAACGGTGACGCTGAAAAATACTGCATCTACCACAAACAATCAAAGTGGTAGTGGTGGTGGAAGTCTAGGTATCTTTACTGTACTAGGACTGATTGGATTGGTGCTTTATCGTCGTCGATCTTAATTTATAATCAAAAAAGAGAGGTTCAATTGAACCTCTCTTTTTTTATCAGCTCATTGAGTTATTCAAGAAGCTTTGTTGTTTAAAAACAAAATTATTTTTTGGTTTCCAATTGTGGGACTGCTGAACCTTGACCAATAGATAACAAGCCTGTATTGGTATAAATACCTAATTTTGCACGTGTATCCGTGATATCTAGATTACGCATTGTCAATTGACCAATACGATCCATAGGTGTAAACGTTGAATCACCTTTTTCCATAGTTAAACGCTCTGCTTCATAAGTGAGGTTTGGAGATTCAGTATTCATGATCGTGTAATCATTACCACGACGAAGCTCAAGTGTTACAGTACCAGTAATTGCCTTTGCTACCCAGCGTTGAGCAGTTTCACGTAACATAAGCGCTTGTGAGTCAAACCAGCGACCTTGATAAAGTAGACGTCCTAAACGTAATCCGTTGATGCGATATTGTTCAATGGTATCTTCATTATGAATACCAGTGACTAAACGCTCATACGCAATATGTAAAAGAGCCATACCTGGTGCTTCATAAATACCGCGAGATTTGGCTTCAATAATACGGTTTTCAATTTGATCCGACATCCCTAAACCATGGCGACCACCAATACGGTTGGCTTCAAGAATGAATTCAACAGGATCCTCGATACGTTGGCCGTTTAAAGCGACTGGCATCCCTTCTTCAAAGGTTACAGAAACTGATTCTGGTTGAATTTCAACATCATCTTTCCAGAAAGCAACGCCCATAATTGGATCAACGATTTTGATGCCTGCATTCAGATATTCAAGGTCTTTAGCTTCATGTGTTGCACCCAGCATATTTGAATCAGTTGAATATGCTTTTTCTTTTGACATTTTATAGTCAAAGCCATTGTCAATCAGGAACTGTGACATTTCGGCACGGCCACCCAGTTCATCAATAAACTGTTGGTCTAACCACGGTTTATAGATTTTTAAGCTTGGATTAGTCAGCAAACCATAACGATAGAAACGTTCAATATCATTGCCTTTATAAGTAGAGCCATCGCCCCAGATATTGACATCATCTTCTTTCATAGCCGTGACTAACATGGTTCCTGTCACAGCACGACCTAATGGAGTCGTGTTGAAGTAGGGAACACCACCAGTACTGATATGAAATGCGCCACATTGAATCGCTGCGATCCCTTCTAAAGCAAGTTGTAAACGGCAGTCGATCAAACGGGCTTTTACTGCACCATACTGTTCAGCTTTCTTTGGAATAGCGTCATAGTCATCTTCATCAGGCTGGCCCAGATTTGCAGTATATGCATAAGGTTCTGCGCCTTTTTGTTTCATCCACAATAAAGCTGCTGAAGTATCCAGACCACCAGAGAAGGCAATCCCCACTTTTTTGCCTACTGGTACATGCTGCAAAATGGTTGCGTTATCAGTCATTGCTAATCCTAACTAACATTTGTAAAAAGACCCAAACCGACGGTCTTGAGAATTCAGAATGGCAGATATTGTAGCACTTTTTTATTTTATTTTTTCGGATCGTTCAATATCCATCCTGAAAAATACAAAATCTATATCGATATCTTGATACGATCTAAATTTTTCAATTCAGCTGTTAGGCGACCCTAACCTGAGTGAACGCCTGAGTATTTTGCAGAGAATCATTTAATCCAATAAATTGCTTTTCAATTGGGGTAAATACATGATCACTTCGAGCGATCAAATATAAGCCAATATCTCGATATTGCTCAGGTGTTTCTCGATAATATTGAATCTTAAATTTTTCAATCAATGATTTGGCCAGCATGGAGATTCCCATGCCTAACTGGGTAAAATGAATCAAAGCTTCATGATCATAAATATGAGTCAGTTCACCCTTACTTAAACCATAGTCTGCATAAATTTTATCGAGCGTTGTTGCATAACAACATTCTTCAGAAGCCAGTAAAATATTTTGATGATTCAAACAATCTTCAAGACTTTCATGATTGATTATATTTTTGCCGATGATTACCAATTGATCCTCAGCTTTTTGAATATACTGAAGATTTTTTTGTTTAGGATGACCAAGCACATACGCAATATCGAGGTTTCCCGCTAATATTTCTTCCTCAATATACCCTGTCGCTCCTGTTTTCATGGTAATGGACAGGTCAGGGTAGGCTTGATAAAGCTGATTAAATGATGGATAGAAACGCATTCCACCTAAACTGGTATTGGTTCCAAAGCGTAAATTATTTTCCTGTTGGTAAATTTTATGTTCGGTTTCTTCCCAAGTAAAAATCATTTTTTTATACTGGTTATATAAATTTAATCCTGACTCGGTCAACTCAACCCCTTTGGGTTTACGAATAAAAAGTTGTCGTTTGTAATGATTTTCAATTTTTTTGATTTTGGCAGTCATGTTGGACTGTAAATAATTGAGCTTATGCGCTGCGGCAGTAATACTTTTTAACTCGGCAACCGTGACAAATGACCTGATATCGCTAATGTCAATATTCATAAATAAGCCTCAATCGTTAAAAAAATCCAATTTTAAAAAGAAACGGGTATTCCTCTTTAAAAAAGACATTAAAAAAAATGATGTATCTATTAAAACATAGCATTATTCATGATGTCATTTGTTTTATACACTATCATTCTATTCTTTGATTTGTTGAGAGAAGCTCGTGAATATTCGGGTCATCAGTGCTATCGCATTGTTATGTCTGGTTTGGGGGTCTTTATGGGGACTCGTTAAACATAGCTTACAGGTTTTTCCACCCTTTCTCTTTATCTCTACACGATTGATTTTAGCGGCTTTGACTCTAATTTTGGTGCAGTTTGTTCTCAAAAAATCAATTTTGCCTATGTGTGGTGAGTGGAAACCTTTGATAATTTTAAGTGCACTGGTATGTTTGGGTTTTTATGCAACACAAACTTTTGCCATGCAATTTGTAGACTCAGGTCTATCTGCTGTTTTGGTTTTTACCATGCCGATTTTCATTGGGGTATTAGCACATTACTTTCTAAACGAGCGGTTAAACAAACAGAAAGTTTTGGGTCTTATTTTAGGTACGTTTGGGCTGATTGCGATTTTGTGGCCACAATTATGGCATTTGAGTCTTAATTTATCTTTGATTGGACAAGGGTTTCTCATCGGATCTGGTTTTTTCTGGGCAATGGCAACTGTTTATATCAAAAGAAATTTTGCGACTTATGACAAAATTAAGCTGACGATCTGGCAGCTTTTAATGGGTGGAATTGCTATTTTTATTGGGGCTTTAGCATTTGAATCAGTGGATTTAGGGGTTTGGAAAAATCCTTTAAATGAATCCCTATTGTTCTACATCGCCGTGGTGGGAACAGGATTTGCTTTTGTACTATGGAACTGGATTGTGAGTCAGGTTGATACCTTTATCGCTTCAATTTCAATTATGTGCATTCCTGTTCTGAGTCTGTTGTTTGGTGCTTTAGTTTGGCATGAGCCATTGACTGTTAATATCTTAATCGGTGCTGCATTGATCTGTTTAGGAATTGTCATGAGTTCTTTAAAGCTAAGGTCAAAAAAAGCACATTTGGCCTATTCTCCTAAACACTTTCAATGAAAAACATGATTCCGACTGACTTAATTTGGATGAATGCTTTAATATTTTTTAAACATGATCAGCCATATTTAATATGGCTTTTTTTGTATTTTTCATGCGTAAATAAAGTTCAATAAAAACATTCAAGACCTTTTGTGTACACCAGAATAATAACTCTGTGAGCCAAGTTGAAATGTATTTGATGATGTGTACCTGAGTTTTAATTTGGTCATCATTTGATGAGAAAAATAAGCTATGCTTTATGCCTAATTGACAATTTCAACACCTAAAAAAAGACAACAGGCCATCCCAACCTGACAAAAAAGTATTAAAGTATTATGCAACAAGTTGCACCGCCAAATTCAACAAGGATTTCCTATGACTAGCTATGCACATATTCTAAAACCTTTACATTTGGGTTTTACCACAATTAAAAATCGTGTTGTGATGGGGTCTATGCATACGGGGTTAGAAGACCGTTTTTATAATTATCCAAAATTAGCTGCTTATTTTGGGGAAAGGGCAAAAGGTGGTGTGGGCTTAATTATCACTGGAGGGATTTCACCGAACCGTCAGGGATGGTTATTACCTGCGGGTGGAACTATGAATTCACTGGCAGACATTCCGCATCATCGACTCGTGACTCATGCGGTGCATAAACATGGCGGCAAGATTTTGATGCAAATTTTGCATGCGGGTCGTTATGGATATCAGCCCTTTGTTGTATCTGCAAGTGCGATTAAGTCACCTATTTCTCCATTTAAACCTCGTCAGATGTCGGAAAAGAACATCCTTGAAACTATTGAAGATTATGCACGTTGTGCCAACCTTTCAAAAAAAGCAGGTTATGATGGTGTTGAAATCATGGGATCTGAAGGTTATTTGCTGAATCAGTTTTTGAGTTGCCATGTGAACCAGCGGACTGACCGTTGGGGTGGCTCAGTCGAAAACCGCATGCGCTTTGCAATTGAGATTGTTAAGGCTATTCGAGAAAAAGTTGGTGAAAAATTTATCATTAGCTTTCGATTATCCATGCTTGATTTAGTGCATGACGGTAACACTATGCAGGAAGTGATTAGGATTGCTCAGGCGTTAGAAAAAGTAGGGGTTACAGTTCTAAATACGGGTATTGGCTGGCATGAAGCACGTGTACCCACAATCGTAACTTCGGTGCCACGCGCAGCCTTTGTTGATTACACAGCTTATGTCAAACAACATGTTTCGATTCCTGTGATTGCATCCAATCGTATAAATATGCCTGACACCGCCGAAGAAATTTTGGCAACAGGTAAAGCGGATATGGTGCAAATGGCGCGACCATTATTAGCTGATGCTTTTTGGGTCACCAAAGTAGCAACCAATCGTGTAGATGAAATTAATACCTGTATTGCGTGTAATCAGGCTTGTCTGGATCATACCTTTAAAAATAAAAGAGCAACTTGTTTAGTTAATCCACGTGCCGCCTATGAAACAGAATTGGTATATGTAAAAACTAAACAACCCAAAAAAATAGCAGTGGTAGGCGGTGGTGTTGCAGGCATGTCTGCTGCTACAGTCGCAGCG
Organism: Acinetobacter sp. S40; assembly: GCF_016624705.1. Taxonomy (NCBI): domain Bacteria; kingdom Pseudomonadati; phylum Pseudomonadota; class Gammaproteobacteria; order Moraxellales; family Moraxellaceae; genus Acinetobacter; species Acinetobacter sp. S40. Next base: position 9,402 of record NZ_JACVTU010000012.1, on the reverse strand, counting down.
AGTCGCGGTCATGAAGTCACTTTGTTTGAAGCTGCTTCGGAGATAGGCGGTCAATTTAATTTAGCTAAAGTTGTACCTGGGAAAGAAGAATTCCACGAAACGATTCGTTATTTTAAAATTCAAATTGAAAAAACAGGGGTGGATTTACGCTTAAATACTCGAGTAAACCGTGAGCAATTGGAACGCGAAGGTTTTGATGAGGTGATTGTGGCTACAGGTGTGATTCCTCGGCAGCTAAAAATTGAAGGAAGCCATTTACCTCAAGTATTGTCATACGCAGAAGTGCTTAAAGGTGCTCCAGTAGGCGATAAAGTTGCAGTGATTGGTGCTGGAGGAATAGGTTTTGATGTTTCTGAGTTTTTATTAAAGCCACCTCATCAGCCTCAGCCACAACCCTTATCTGATTGGCAACGTGAATGGGGAATAGATCCTCAGCCAGATTATATGACAGAAGGGGGATTACAACCCGCGCAAGTTGAGCCACCTGTTCGTCAAATTTATTTATTACAACGTAAAACCACGCCACTGGGTATTGGGCTGGGTAAAACCTCTGGATGGGTTCATCGTGCACAATTGAAAAAACATGCTGTTCGTATGATGCGAGGTGTACAGTATAAAGCAGTCACGGACGAAGGTTTGTGGATAGAGCTGAATGGTCATGATCAACTATTGCGTGTAGATACTATTGTGGTATGTGCTGGCCAAGAGTCAATTAAAGATCTAATGCCAAACGAAAGGGAAATTACGCTTGCAAAGTATCATATTATTGGTGGTGCAAAGTTAGCAGCAGAACTTGATGCTAAACGCGCGATTAGAGAGGGTGCAGAACTGGCTGCCCAGCTTTAATTTTTGATGAAACAATATCCAATTGAATATAAACATTAAAATTTATCTTGAATAAAATGAAGTGTCTTTGTATTCTTACGCACATGGAAGCGTGGCAGAGCGGTTTAATGCACCGGTCTTGAAAACCGACGAGGGTGTGAGTCCTCCGTGAGTTCGAATCTCACCGCTTCCGCCAAATATCTGAAAGGGAATCAAATACATAGTTTGATTCCCTTTTTCTTTGGCACAATTTTGGCACTATTCGAAATTTTAGCAATCTCTTCTTTGTTTTTATCTGAATTAATCCACTTCGCATAACGCTTCATGAGCATCACCAAACTATGACCCAGTTGTGAAGCCACATAGACTGGATTAAGTCCATTCATTAAGCAAACAGTCGCATAAGTATGACGAGTGTTATAGGCAGGGCGGTAGCGTATGCCTTTCGCTTTCAATGCAGCCACAAACTTTTCACTCAATGATTTTTGCGTAGTAAATTCCTCACCAGTCTCGTCACAAATAAATACATGCTCGTATTTGAGATAAGTTAGTAATCTGAGTTGTTGGAATGCTTCAAATGCAAAATCATTCAAATCTACAAATCGGGCCTTATTGGTTTTAGTGGTTTCCTGCTGAACGCCGTTCACACGACCTTTATTGATGTGAATCTGCTTATTTAAAAAATCTACATCCTGCCAAGTGAGCGCGATAATTTCTGATGGACGGCAACCTGTCCAAAATGCCACCACAAAATACCAATACACAGTTGGGTAGTCTGCAAGATATTTCTCTCTTAACCAGTTCAGTATTCTTTCCCTTTCAATTTCATTAAATGGATCAGGTTCAGCTTCTTGAGTTTTCTGATTCTTCAATCGGTCACATGGATTCTTGTCAATAATTTCATCATCGTGCGCTAATTCGAATGCGCCACGTAATGGAATCAAAGCATCATTTCGAGTCTTCGCTGATGACCATTCACGCCCATTGACGGCGCTACGCAACATTTGGCTAGTGATCGTATTAATTGGCATGTCAGCAAATAACGGCATCCATAGCCTTTCTAGAATAGACAGATACTTTTGCTTTGTGCCTTGTCTATGATCTGAAAGGTTATAAAGGTATTCTTGGGCATACTGAGCAAATGTCGGGCCATGTGACGCTGGCAATGTTTCTTGCGCAGCATCAGCTTTTTTAATGGGCTTGACCGAGACCACTTCGATATCCTCGATTTTTAATATCCCGTATTTAGCCTTGTTTACAAAATCTTCTCTAATCTTAGCCGCCTTACTGAAGTTGGCTGGTGTGTCTGTGAGGTCGAGGGTGAACCACTCGCGTTTACCGTTCCATTTAAAATTAATTTGTATTTTTCCCGATCTTGCTCTTGTGCCTTTTGGTAGACCAGAACTGCTTGTTCGACCCATCTGTTATAACCTTTTAAGCTATATAAAATTTTACGATCAGAAACTTTTACCCAGACTTTTCCTTCCTCCCAGTGAGGTCTAAGGTTTTTTAGGTTAGAGATCTGTTCGCCCGTCAATTCACAAAACTTTTCAGCGGTGACCCAATCTACTAGTTCAAAATGTTTATTCATTGTTGAACCTCCGCAGTCTTATCCGAAAGTCTTGCTACATTTTTTGTATATCTAATAATGAATTTTATTAGATAAAGATCTTCAATCATTTTGACCTCTTCAATTTTTAATTCAGTTGAAGAAAGCCTTGTTGTCTTAAAACCATCATGTTGTTAATTAGGATCTGAAGAGTAAAACAAGTTTCTATAATTTGAAAGCTAGCATATTTTTTTATATAAAAATGATTTTGGTGTAAAAGATCAAAAAAAAGGTTTATTTCCTAAACTGGTTTTATGTTTATTATAATAGTAATTAGTCTTTTGTATGATCGAGGTTGCTTTTAAAATTTGAAATTTGGGTTTTAAACTTTAGGGTGATTGGTTTTTAATATTTAAAGGTCGTTTTTTATTTTTAGATAAATATTTCATTGGATTAAGATTAATTTATATTGAATTTTAATGCATAGTTTGTCTCTGTGGGATTATTTTTTACTAATTTTATAGATTTTTTATTGTTGAGATAATTTATTCAGTATTTTTTAACTAAGTTTATGTTTTTGAATTATATTTTATAATAATTTTCTTTGGATATTTATCCTTTGGTAAGGTTTTTTTAGTTATTCTTTGATGATTATAATACTCTTGATCTTTATAAAATTTAATATAACAATTAATAGTCTAAAGTACATTAAATATGATTTTAACCGTTCGAGCCAGATTACCCATGTACGTACAAAATCACAACAAAAGTTGTGATTTTGTACGAATGGGATCTGGTTGGCTTGCAGCCAAACCGCTACTTTTAATGGGGTGTTTTAAATTTTTAGAGTAACTATTTATTCTAAATAAAAATATTCTTATTTTTATCAAAAAACACTTTTTTTATTTTAAAAAGTATTATAGCTTAAAAATAGATTGATGGTTTTTTGGATATTTTATGGTGAGTGCAAATTTTGTTAATAAATCAAAAAGATTAAGTCGGCTTGAATTGCGTTTAAATGATTTAGAGCTAGATTTAATTAAAAAATCAGCAAAGATATTAAATAAAACCACAAGCGATTTTATTCGGTTTTCCGTGAATCACTATATTCAAAATATTTTGAATGTTGATCAATCTGCAATTCGTGAATCGCATGTCGTTGCCAAGCAAGTATCCCATCGCAGAGTGGAAGAAGATAGCAAAAGCATTGCATTCCAACTTGCAAAAATTGGCAATAATCTCAATCAGATTACCCGTGCAATTCACATTAGCAACAAAATCGGAAAGCCAATTGACTTGCTTTGAACTTATCTACTTGTCGAAGACTATTTAAAAAAAATCTATCAACTTTATCCACTTCCTTGTGCTCCGTCACTGCATCGTTCTGATGAAACTGTTCAGCGCCGACATCAGCATATTGAACAAAAATATCTCGCCGATTTATTGCGACAAATGCAAGTCGTTGGAGACGGTGAACTTGAATCAGTTTCAGACGCTGATCTTTCTGATGACCATATAGAAAATTAATTTTATTTCCTTTTTTATTTTAAACGGGAGAGCGGGTCATGTTGATTAAGATGTTGAGGCATGGAACGGGCAGTGCAGCACGTGCAGCAAGTTATGTGCTCGATGAAAAAGATCACATGAATATTGTCCGTCCGCATGTCGAAGTGCTCTGTGGTGATCCACATCTCTTTGCAAAAATTGCAGATAGCTCTCCTTTTAAACATAAATATACGTCTGCCGTGATTGCTTTTGCTGAAGAAGATCGACCGACCGATGTTGAAATAAAAGATGTCTTAAAACAGTTCGAAGCATTGGCTTTCAGCGGTCTTGAACCTGACCAATATCATATGACGGCTGTTCTGCATCAGGAACTCAACAGTTCAAAACATATTCATATACTTGTGCCGAGACTTGAACTCAGGTCAGGAAAAGCAATGAATATCGCACCTCCCGGCAGGTTCCAAAAGCATTTTCATACCTTGCAAGACAAGCTGAATTTCGAATACGGCTGGTCAGATCCGAATGATCCCGACCGTGCCCGATTCACAAAAAAAGGTCATGAGACATATTTGCATGCTACGCTGAAAAAGATTGGAAAAAATCGAGAGAATTATAAACAGTACATCGAAAACACTTATTTACAGCTTTTATCAATATCGTTGAAACAACTAGAAAAAAAACATGCTCAAGTAATTCCGTCCGAACTTTTAGTCAGAAACCGTGATGACTTTATGCAGTTTGTATTAAACAACAAGCTGGCAAGTGAAGTAGTCAAAATTCGAGAAAAACAGTTCAGCCTAGTTCCACCTTTCGGCAAAAAACCTATTTATTTTCAAGGAGAAATCTATGAAAAACAATTAAACATCGAAAAATGTTCAAGAACAATTCGAGAGCGTATCAAATCTCTTGAACAAGTTCGAACAGCAGATCGAGAACGTGGAAACGATGAGCAGCGAACAGTTAATCAGATTTCAAAATACACTCGAACGCCTAGTGCACAACTTAGAGATCGAGCAGAACAAGCTTTACAAGGAGCTCGACAAGCAAGAGCAGATTACAACAGACAGCGTTATGCGACTTTTACAGCACAAGAAGAACGAGACCCAGATTTTAATCGAAGGATTGAAATCATATCGAGGAGACTTGAAGCAGAATATCAGCAATATTCAAATGACGCTGTTATCGCATCTCAACGAAATCAATACGATAATGCAAAAGCATCTTCAGCAGAGCAAAGTCCAACTACAACAAACGATCGAAGACAATCAGAATCTGATCAAAACCCAGATTCAGAACAATACTCAGGAAGTCTCACAAATATTAGAAGACCAGAAGGAACAGTTGCAACAGCAAGTAGATCAGGCATTAACTCAGTCGATCACTTACAACCCGAAATTGATTCTAAAAATGTTCATTCTCATGGCGCTTGGAATGTGGCTGCTGAATATTTTAACAATATTACCCGCGAACTATTATTTCACACAGCCGATCTTAACCAAAAACGAGACCGAAATTTTGTCGGACGGCAGGGGCAATCGTTTCCGAGCAATTACTTCTCCGAAATGGATCGATTGCAATACTCTGAATTTGAACAAAAAAATGGTTCATCCGACGGAACCGAATATTCATCTGACATTTCCATGCATCGTGGAGAAATAAGTCATGAAAGAACAGCAACAAACGACTATTCAACACCACAACGGCAGCGACACACAGCAGATGATTTTGGATTTACTCGAACAAATGAGTTTAGCTTTGACGCCATCCTCGCTGAGTACTATGCAAGGCTTGCAAGAAAACGTCGAGAAGATGAAAAAAAGGCTCAGCGTGATCGAGCATTACGAGCAGAGCAACAGAGACGATATGAACAAGATCTTGAAAATCTTAGGCTTCAGCAGTTCGTCAGACTTGAGCCAAGCCGAGATCAGTTTATTTCAGAATATTGGATTGATGATCAGAGAGTTACAATCGAGACAGGAAAAATTAGACAAATTGGAGCAACAACAGCAGTTACAGCATCAGAAAGAGCAGCGATTGCAACAGCAGAGCATGTTATGCGCTTCACAGATCAACAAACTACAGCTCTTAACAACCAACTTGATCAAGCGCTTCGACGTACTAGAGAAGCAGGAGACAAATTTACAATTGCAATGCCAGCAACAAATCAAGAATTTAAACGAGATGATGCTGAACTGCACTCAGAATATGAACAGTTTAAACAACATATGCGTCGACTTAGAGAACAAGCAGACTCAGATCAAGAGCATGCAGCATCAATGCAACAGCAATACCAATATGATAGAGAGCATTCAGCAGAACTTACAGCAACAATACTGCAACTTGCAAAGCTCGTTGAAGAAGTTGTCAGGTTGATGATGAGCTTAATTGCCGCCATGCTTGGGCGGCAATATAACATTCAACGTCAACCAGAAGTTGAAGCTAAGCAACAGAAATCAAATGACTCTGGTCCTGAATTTTAAGCAATCACTTTTAAACATAAGAGTTGTATTTATTTTAGCGTTGCTACTGTCACTGATTGCATTCAACGTTATTTCTGTTTAATCGATAATCACGCAGTGGATTTATAGAGTGCACAGTAGCAAGCTAAAAATTCATTAATAATTAAGCGAGTTAAATAGAACGGATTCCCAAAACACGTTGTGCCCGTTCAATCATCTTTTGACGTTGGTGCATTCGGAATGCCCACAATGAAGATAAATTACTCTTTTGATTGAGTTTGGCAACTTCAAGAATTTGTTTATCAGTCATTTTATGCATACACTGACGAATGATTTGATGTGCTTGTTCAAGCTCGTTGAGCAAGGAATTTGCAGTATCAACCGCAATATAAAGATTTGCCAATGTTTGGCGTTGAGGGTTTGAAATAGATTTGCCTAATTCAACGATAAGTTGACCAGCCTGTTTTTTTGGTGTGCACGTATTTGCCCCACGAAGAATTGCATTCATAGTTGTTTCTCTCTGATAAGTTTAAATACTTACCAACATCACTTTCCTACGGTGATGGTGGCAGCTCGACAGGAGTAGGAAATACCGTTCAGAGAGTACGGCCAGCATGAAGCTGTCCTGTCAAGCCGCCATAATGACTGCTAAACAGTAGGCAAAAAAATAGCCGCTAAGCGACTTCTATTTTACCGCTCTCTGATAATATCAGGTTCCTACGCCTGAACACAGATTTTGCTGTGTAGAATTAGCTTAGCTGGATATACCTTAACCTGTCAACAATATAGTTTGATCTTTTTACATATCTTAACATTTAATAATTGATTGAATATGCTGAAGAAATTTTGAATTTCTGACGGCTGGAAAACAGTTTATTAAAAGTATATAGGGACGGCTATGTCAGCCCAATATTTATTCTTATACATATTTTAGACTTATCAATAGAATTAAAATAACCATCTTGATGGGTTGAATTTTACTTAAGCAAAAATCCACTCATTAACTTAAATTTTCCGTGTGAATTGATTGTCCAGATTTTAATATTTGAAAAATTGACTAAATCGCTAGATAAAATTAATATGGGCTCGCTGGCCTACATTGCCAGCGGGTTTTAGCAGACCCTTCGTAAACAAAGAAAGAATGTAAAGTTTGACTTTATATTCTGCTGTACCCACTCGTCCCTCTTTTCTCTATGGTAGGGCGGAAGGGGGACGTCTTTGTACGTGCTGGTTTCTTTGTTTACCAGTCTGCTAACCCTCTTTCGTTCTGCCACCATTATTTAGCAGTAACTGGTAGAACTTCTTTTTAAACAAAGGAGCTTCTTATGCTGTATCTATCTTTTCTTATTTGTGCCTCGCCACCTGTTCAATCTTGTTGTGTTTTCAACAAGGATTATACGGCTAATTTAATTTTTAGGCTGTATTAAAAACTTTTAACAAGAACAATCCAACGGTGGATGGCTAAATCACGCCTATAAAAAATAAAACTTTTTATATCTGCTGGTGATTGTGAATTGCATTGAACATGCGGGAAACAACCATGACTGAATTAACGAAACCTAAAATTATTCCAATCGAAAACCGTCCTCAAAAATCCAAGTTATTTTTAAAATGTGTTGTGCTGCCGATTGTAATCTTTCTGATCGTCGCCAAACTCTTTTCCTTTGGTGCTTTCGGCTATATCTTCTTTGGCTTTGACTTGTTCTGGTTTGTGATCATTTACTACCTCTATGAATATGGAAATACCTACTTTGATGGAATGACCGAACAACTGAGACGTCAGGGTGAAACCTTTAATTATCAAAACCGTGGCGTCTGGATTAACAGCAAGGACAAAACCATCATACTGTTTGATCAGCCGGATCAGCGCTTAGTCAAATATCCTTTTGACTACATCACTTCTGTTGGACATTACAATCTGGTTGAAGATCGTTTTAGAACCACGACCACGGTGATCAGTAACCCAATGATGGGAACCCATGTTAATCAACAAGTGCATCGGACACCGATGAAACGAGAGTTTCAAGTCAATATAGGAACACGGGGTCAATTTAAACCAAATTACAGCCTTAAAGTGCTGTTTCCTTGGCGTAGTCCAAAAATGGCTAGTGAAATTCGTCAATTATTATCGGCTGATCATTATCAATAACAACAATAAAAAATTTAAGGCAGTCAATCATGATGATTTCAAAATCGTTTATGCCATCTGTGCTGATGATGGCAATCAGCACAGTCATGCTCGGATGTGGAGGCGGTGGTTCGGGAGGAGAGTCCAGTTCATCCAATGGTGGTGGAACGGAAAATCCTAATAATGGCAATACAATCCCTAAGCCCGTGACCTGTGCTGAAATCCAATATCTGGAAGAGGGCACATGTAGAAATAAGGTAGTACAAAATATTCAGTCACTACCATTCAGTACGCTGATTCAAGGTCAACGCTATCCATTATCGCTGCAAACAGATCAAGGTCTAGTAGTAACGTTTAGCAGTAACACACCCAACATCTGTAGTGTAAGTGGCGGTGAACTTAAAGCGCATAAAGTCGGTCAGTGTAATCTGGTATTGACACAGGCAGGGACAGCAAAAGTTCGAGCATTGAATAACAGCATGACCGTCAATGTGACGTGTGCCGCGGAGCAATATTTAGAAAATAATGTGTGTGTCAATAAACTCAAACAAACCATTACCCCACTTAAAATAAAATACATCCTGACGGAGAGTCTGTATTCACTGGATACTGAATCCAGTGCCAAACTGCCTGTCATGATTAGCAGCCTTTCTTCATCAACCTGTACTTATTCTAATGGTGAACTCAAGGGGGTTGGTGCAGGAGTATGTACCCTTAAACTCTCCCAAGAGGGTGATACCAAAACATTGGCAGCAGCCAGTCAGACCATCAGTTTTGATGTGTTTAAAGCTTCATCTATGAGTGATGCACCCGATATCAACAACTGTTATGCAGGCAAGCTCAGTGAAAAGTTTAGAAATGAATTCTTAAATGAGCTCAATACGGTTCGTGCCTTGCATGGGTTGCCAAGTATTACATATGACTATGCCCGTGAA
>NZ_JACVTU010000011.1:0-97862 GCF_016624705.1 Acinetobacter sp. S40 | reverse complement strand
TGCTGAAATAAAGATAAAAATAAGTTAACGCCTAAACACTCGATAACTCATCAACAAGTGATTTGTTAACGCTATAAATTTTAATTAAATTTAGTTAACATGACTTATGATATTCTGGCTGGCCTTTTTTAAACTAAATAAAAGTTGGCCAAGTAAAACATCTTTACTACTCAATGTTACGATTACCATAGGATGCTTATCGGCTGGTACTGAAGTTAGAATTGCTTTTCCATTTTCAGCATCCAAAGTGATGCTCTGACAGCCTGTCAGCTGAATTTCTTTAAGAAAGGCACCGACCATTGCCAAAATAGAACTGCTAACTGCAGCTAATTTACTGGCATTATAATGATTTTTTTTTGTAATCGTTGCTAGCTCAAAACCATCCGTTGAACAAAGCATAATAAAATCTATTCCACGAACATTATTAATAATATCCTGAACTTCATTCTTTGCGTGTTGAATAAGCTCAGGAGATGCAATTCTTCGCTGTTCTTTTAAAGCAAACATGGCGGCTACCTCAAAATTAATTTTAGGATGTCAGGTTGTAATTTACTTCCAATGCTGTAATAAGTGATTCAATCATAAGTAAGATATGGTCAGGTTGACGCGCATCAATAAAAAATAACGGATATGAATATTGATTTTCCTTTAGCCAGTCCCGATAGATCGAAAGGGATTTTTCTTTATTTTGATCAACGTGAGTGATTCCTATCGCTATATTATGACTGTGTGCCTTAAATGTTTTTAAATAAGTATCCAGTTCTTGCAGGGGTGTCTCGATAGAGTGATCAATCAGTAAAATAATTCCTATAGCACCCTCACAAATAACTGACCAGATAAAATCAAAGCGAGTTTGTCCAGGAGTACCATATAATCCGATCTTTACGCCATCTTCTAGCGTAATTTCACCATAATCAATCCCTACAGTTGTCTGAAGCTTTTCATGGGCCTCTTGGTCTGTATTAAACGCTTCCGTAGCTAGCACAGGGATTTCGGACAGTGATTTTATTGCTTCAGTTTTACCAGCTCCCATGCTTCCAGCAAATACAATTTTATATTGTTGTAGAATCATATGCTTATCCTATAATCCAAAACGGCGACGTAGCTTACCGAAAAATTTATTTAAAAAGCCTTGGTTTTCATCATCTTGTATATCTGAGTTGTGTGAAAATTTACTTTGTGCAGCCAGAATCACCTCACCATTACCAGCTGCAATACAGGCCGCTATAAATTGTTTAACTATCTGGATTGGTAGATTTAGTTGTTTCGCTATTTGGCTAAGTTGGGCGCCTTGTATAAAGCATGCGCTCAGTTGCAAGACGGTTTTACGATTTTGAGTACTAAATGGTTGTGGCCAATATTTGGTTTGATAAAACTGGATATCATCTGCAAGGGTATTTAGTTCAGGAGAATTCCAAACAAGATTCCAAAGCCAGTCTTGAAGTTGATATTCGGCTTTACGCGAGACTTTGACAAAATCAGCAGTCATTGCAAAATCATATTGAAAACTATGGTTTGTTCGGGTCTTGATTCGAGTAGGTTCTAACCATGCAATTTTACTGCGTGTATCAATGATCGCTAGAGTTCCATGATCATCAAACAAATGTAAACGTGCATTTTCAGGATTAAGCATTTTCCTAAAAATGGTTGGATCTAATGGAGAGGGTGCTTGATTATTTAAATTTGTTTTATATTCTTCATAATTGGATAAATAGTTTAGTAATTTTAAATTTACCCATTGCTTTAAAGGTTCAATTTTATTATTAAAAGGTAAGTATAGGGTATTATTATTTATACTTCCTGATAAATCATGATCTTTCACTATTTTTAAAAATGGAAAATTTTTATTTTCTAAAATCTTTTGAATGCTTTGGGTCTCAAAAAAAGATTCATTGATTATAAGTAAATCAATATTGGGGTCAGCAACATTTATCCAGTTAATACCATATTGGTCTGGAATAGCATTTCTTAACTCCATTTTTAATTCATCTGAACTTTTTAATCCTAAGCCAGAAATTGCAATATTAATGCAGTGCCCATTCATATTATCTTTTGTATCTCAACAGTGGACAGTACAAGAGAAACAGCCCTTTATAAATTTAGTTCATAAAGGGCAATTTTGGCTTAAGCAAAATCAAGTTCTTTTTCAAAAGTCTTAAGCTCATGACGTGCCATCGCTAAATTAGATTTTGCGCGGTCAAGAACCAAGTACAAAAAGATATTGCTATTGCTCTCTAATGGGCGAATAAGGTGGTATTGCTTGCCCAATGTGATCAGGATATCCTCAATTTCATCATTGAGCTTGAGTGAGTTGGCAACGCGACGTTTAGCACGTATAACTTCTGTATTTCCTGCTGCTGCAAGTTCTAAATCAATATTTCCCCCACCTTGAGTGGCAAGCGCTAATCCGCTTTCTGAGTCGACTAGAGCCGCTGCATTGAAACCATCAATACCCGTTAATCCATCAAGTGATAATTTAGCCATGTGTATACCTATTTATTAAGCCATGATTATTTATACTTTCTACTATTCTTTGATTTATATCTGGAATGAAATAGTAGGTGTTTTTTTATTATTAGAAAATGGCTGAATTAAAGCAATAGTTTATAAAATATAAAAAATGAATATGAATTATTGATTTGATTATACTGGTCATATTAAATTCAAAAAAATGTATTTTTTAATGCATATCGATAATTCTAATGTGATATTAATCTCATTAAAATTGATCAAAAAAGTCAGAATTACAAATGTAACAAAATATTTTTCAATAATTTTATTGTTAAATTTAAATATAATAAACGTTATTATGTGACATTATTTGTTAGTTTCTATTGTGTAAATAAAATAAGAGAGCAAGTCCTCTCTTATTTTAAATAATGTTTTTAATTTAACTTAATGAGTTAAGCCGGTATATTGGCAATAAAGAAAAATTAAAATTACGAACGCGATTACTGGCGCAATGATTTTAGACCAACCGGGAATATGGGGTTCGGGTACTTCAATAGACGAGTGGTGATCTGTATCAATGTGAGGGTGGGCTGTATTTACCATTAGATTAAACTCCTTCATGGTTTCATCTAATGATATCTCTTCTGTTCTCTGAGGTTTAGACCCTACCAGCTCAGTAAGCTGATTTGTTGACCAAACCCAATCATCCGCTTGTCCTGATAAATGCTCTACTTGCCCAGTCAATAGCTCTCTAAGCCCATTTTGACCAAAATTTCCCGTGTCATCGAGTTGTTTAATCTCGGTAAATTGAAGTGCCAAAATCTCCATTAAAGCAGTTTCTAGTTCTTTGGCTGGTAATTCTGATTGATTATTTGAAGAGGTAACCAGATGGCGGGCAATACCTTGTAAATATAAGGGATCAATTTTATGAATTTCTTGGTAAAGTTTACTTTCATCTTCACGCCAGAGCTGAATAATTTTTCCCAAAGCTAATACATTAAGTTCAAAAATATAATGGTTACGCTTTTCACGGGGGTGGGATGAAAATAGCTGAGGCTTTTGAATTGCAGTCTGCTCAGCAAAATAATGTACTAAATCAAAAGCCATCGGATACTCCGTAAATCTAATCTAATAATCGTAAACTTGGTTTTTTCTTAGGTGTTTCTGATTCAACTTTGTCTTGAGTATTTGATTTTAAAGTATCTTCTGTAGTTTGCGCATTGGCATATTCGTCAGGATCGAAGAATAATCCTTGTCCATTTTCACGAGCATAAATACCCATTAAGGCTGAAATGGGGACATAAATATCACGAGCCACGCCACCAAAGCGAGCTGAAAAACTAATCGCATCGTTGCTCATTTGAAATTGATGAACCGCATGAGGCGCAATATTTAGAACAATTTGTCCATCTTTCACGAACTGTTCTGGAACAGAAGTATAAGGTTGGGTGGCATCAACCATTAAATAAGGCGTAAGCTGGTTATCACAGATCCATTCATAAATTGCACGTGCCATATAGGGGCGGGTAGGACTTACATCTATTTCATGATTTGACATGATGGACTCACTTAACGATTTACTAAAGTACTATAACGCGTTTTTTCCTGTTGTGTCATGGATTTAACAAAAGCAGGACGACTAAATACACGATTACAATAGAGTAACAAAGGGCGGGATTGTTGGGCTGATAGTTCAATTCCCATAGTTTGTAATCTGAGAAACATGGGGGCAATCATACAATCAAGAATCCCAAAATTTTCTGCCATAAAATAGGGGAAATGTTGAAATAAGGGAGTAAGGGAAATTAAAGTATCTCGGAATTGTTTTTGTGTTCTAATTTTTTGTTCGACATTCAGTGTATCTGCATGTTTTAGCATGATATCCGCTTGTTTAAACCAGTCTTGTTCAAATCGCCAGATATATTGGCGTTGTTCAGCACGTGTACTAGGTGCATCCGCATATAGCTTATTTTGTCGATATCGATCATCGATATACTCTGAAATAATCGCGGTTGAAAATAGTTTTAAATCATTTTCCAGTAACATGGGAAGCTGATTATAGGGATTTAAACTGGCAAGGTCTTCGTCTTCATGATCCACTAGAATCAAATGATATTTTATTTGTTTTTCCGCCAGCAAAAATCGAATCCAGTGTGAGCGAAAATCATCTGCATGACTATAAAGCGTAATTCCTTGAAGCGATGCATTTTCGACAGACATATCTCAAAAAACTAAAAAACTGAATGTAGTAGGATACTAAAATTACATCTAAAAAGATAATACCCTGTTTAATAAGTTTGGGTGCTTTGCATTTATAAATTTTAAGTATAGGGGCCGTCTCTTTATTCAAAAAAAGCTTAAAGCTATATCTGTATTATGAAATATAAAATAAATTTTTTAAAAGAAAACCCCGGAAAATCCGGGGTTTTGTCCAATCCGAAAACGTATTAACGTTTAGAGAACTGAGGACGTTTACGTGCTTTACGTAAACCAAGTTTTTTACGTTCAACTTCACGAGCATCACGAGTTACGAAGCCAGCTTGACGAAGAACTGGTTTTAAAGTCTCGTCAGATGCGATCAAGGCACGAGTAATACCGTGACGGATAGCACCAGCTTGACCACCAATACCACCACCTTTAACAGTGATGTAAAGGTCGTATTTTCCAGTTGCTTCTAACAACTCAAGCGGTTGACGAACAACCATTTGAGCAGTTTCACGTCCGAAATATTGCTCTAAAGTGCGGTTGTTGATAACGAGTTTACCAGTACCTGCTGATAAGAAAACACGTGCAGTTGCGGTCTTACGGCGACCTGTACCATAATTAGTTGCCATGTGCTTTATCCCTTAGATGTCCAAAACTTGTGGCTGTTGAGCAGTATGAGGATGCTCGCTACCAGCATACACTTTCATCTTCTTGATCATTGCATAACCAAGAGGACCTTTTGGCAACATGCCTTTAACAGCGCGTTGGAAGATTTCTTCAGGTTTGTGAGCAACTAATTTTTCGAAATTAGTTTCTTTTAAACCGCCTGGGTATTCAGTGTGGCGATAGTATTTTTTATCAAGCGCTTTGTTACCAGTCACTTGAACTTGTTCAGCATTGATCACAACGATGTAGTCACCAGTGTCAACGTGAGGAGTATAAGAAGTCTTGTGCTTACCGCGTAAACGACGAGCGATTTCAGTCGCGAGACGACCTAAAGTTTTGCCAGAAGCATCAACAACGTACCAGTCGTGTTGTACTTCAGCAGGCTTAGCGCTGAGAGTTTTCATTACTACTACCTATTATAGTTGGTTTGAACGGTGGAATCTGTCCAAACAAAAGGAGACGATATTCTAAACGAATCTATCCAATTTCACAAGAAATAATCACTTCTAATCAGGATTATTTTAACCGCTCTAGTCTTAAAATTGCATATACTGCATAAGATGGAAACTAATACGAGTGGGATTCGATGGCACTTCCTTTATATATCACCAGCGGTGAGCCTGCGGGAATTGGCCCGGACATTTGTTTAACTTTAGCTGCGCGTGTGGATGAACGTCCAGTTGTTGTTCTGGTTGATAAAGATTTATTGCTGCAACGTGCCCGACAATTGGGAATAGACGTTGAATTGATCGAATATAAGGGACAGCCTGTTCCCAGTGAAAAAGGTCAGCTTTATATCGAACATGTTCCTTTACATGTAGAAGTGATTGCAGGTGAATTAAATCCCAAAAATTCAGCGTATGTCATCGAACAGCTTAGACGTTCTGCTGAATATGCCATGACTGCTAAAAGTGTGGGTGTAGCAACTGCCCCAGTACAAAAGTCTGTGATTAATGATGCAGGGATTGTTTTTAGTGGACATACAGAGTTTTATCAGGACTTCGCAGGTGTTGCTCGTGTGGTCATGATGTTAGCAACGAAAACGTTACGGGTGGCTTTGGTCACTACACATTTACCATTACGCGCTGTTGCTGATGCGATTACACCTGAGCGGCTACGTCAAGTGATTGATATTTTACTGCATGATTTACAAACCAAATTTAAAATTGAACAGCCACGGGTTTTAGTTTGTGGATTGAACCCTCATGCTGGGGAAGATGGTTATTTAGGTCGTGAAGAAATCGAGGTCATTAATCCTGTCCTTGAAAGTTACCGTCAACACGGCGTAAAAATGAGTTTAAGTCTACCTGCAGATACTTTATTTACCCCTGAACATTTAAAAGATGCTGATGCGGTTTTGGCGATGTATCACGATCAGGGTTTACCTGTGTTAAAATCACAGGGCTTTGGTGAAGCCATTAATATTACGCTGGGTTTACCTTTTATTCGTACCTCGGTCGATCATGGTACTGCACTGTCGTTAGCAGGCACCGGTATAGCTAAAAGTTCAAGTTTGCATGTTGCGGTTGATCTGGCGCTGGATCTGGCGCGTCAATAATTGATTTATGTTGGAACGTTTTTATGTATCAAATTAATGCCCTAAACCCTAAAGAAGAAGGGCATAAAGCTCGTAAACGTTTTGGTCAAAACTTTTTGCATGATCAGCGCGTGATTGCCAAAATTGTACGATCAGTTAATCCGCGTCCTGGTGAAAATATTGTGGAAATTGGGCCGGGTCTAGCGGCATTAACTTCACCACTGATTGGCGAGTGTGATGCACTTACTGTCGTAGAGCTGGATCGTGATTTGGCAGCGGGTTTGCCTGAGCGTGTGCCTTATCCAGAACGATTAACCATTGTAGAAGCAGATGCATTAAAATACGATTTTAGCCAATTAGCACAAGAAGGGCGTCCACTACGTGTTGTGGGTAATTTACCTTATAACATTTCGACTCCTTTACTTTTTCATCTTTTGGAATTTGGCGATAAAGTCAAAGACATGCACTTTATGCTGCAAAAAGAAGTAGTAGAACGGATTACGGCAGCCCCTAATACCAAAGAGTATGGTCGTTTGTCGGTGATGATTCAGTATTATTGTCAGCCTACTTTTTTATTTGAAGTCCCTGCAGGTGCATTTAATCCGCCGCCAAAAGTCACGAGCGCTGTATTCCGTTTAGTCCCGTATATCGAGAAACCGATTGTGGCTAAAGATGAAAAAGCATTATCTCGTCTGGTTTCCCATGTGTTTACTCAACGTCGAAAAACCTTGAGAAATAGTTTAAAGGGTATGCTCGGTGAAGATGGTTTTGTAAAAGCGGGCGTAGATCCAATGGCTCGTCCTGAAACCTTAACATTGACACAATTTGTCGCGTTGTCTGATTATATGGTCGGGTAGATGCTATGGCGAAACGTTATAATTATGTGATTGGGGATGTACAAGGCTGTTTTGAAGCTTTAAAAGCATTACTCAAGGAAATTCGTTTTGATCCAGATCAGGACGTAATCTGGTTTGCAGGCGATTTAGTGGCCCGAGGTGAAAACTCTGTAGGAACATTACGTTTTGTCAAAAAACTAGCAGAGCGCGGTGCGGCCCATACCGTTTTGGGCAATCATGACCTGACTTTAATTGCGGGTGCGCGTGGGTTGAAAAAAATTAAACCCAAAGACAATACTCAGCAAGTCATTGATGCCATTGATGGTGATGAATTAATCGATTGGTTGCGTCGTCAGCCTTTGTCGCTATTTCCAAATGAAGTTACAGTGTTGACTCATGCCGGCATTCCTTGCATCTGGAGTGCTGAAAAAACGGATCAATTGGCAAAAGAAGTTCAGGCTCAGATTGGAAGCGATGATTTAAATCAATTGGATGCATTTTTGGCAGTTATGTACGGTGAAGAACCAAGCTTATGGTCAGATGAATTAACTGGAATGGAGCGTTTACGCAGCATTACCAATTATTTAACACGTATGCGCCTGACCAATGCAGAGGGTCGTCTTGAGTTCAGTTTTAAAGATGAACTGACGGCTCCTATGCCTGAAGGCTTTCGTCCATGGTTTGAATTTGAGAGTTTAACCGCACAGACACATCAAATCGTATTTGGTCATTGGGCTGCTTTACAAGGTCGGACGATTAGCCCACATATTCAAAATGTCGATGGGGGAGCGGTGTGGGGCAATCAGCTCATTGCTTATCGCTTGGAAGATCAACAACTTTTTCAGGTTGATAATCCATTAATTTAAAAATGCAAAAAGTCACCGTTTGGTGACTTTTTATGATTGTGAATACGTTATTGTTATTCCTGACGGATCCAGATTTGGGTACGACCTAACGCTGAAACGCCAACATATCCCCGTAGTTGTAGACGTTTGCCATTTGGACTTAACTTGGCTTTCATGCTGTAAATCTTGCCACTTAAAGGATCAATAATTCTGCCGCCTTTGTAGTCAAAATTTTCATCATGCTGTAGCCCTGTTAAAACATCCATTCCTAAGATAGGTTTGTTGGTGTAAGGAGCCGGGCAATTTACGCACGTTTCTTTAGGCGTATAGCCTGGACGTGGCGTAACTTTAATAATTTTACCTGTATATGAACCGTTTGATTCTTTACGAATCTCAATAATTGCTTTGGATGAACCTGTTTTATCATCAATATTTTGCCAGATACCTGAAATGTCTTGTGCAAAAATCAGACTACTAAATCCAGACAATAATACCGCTGCTGCTAATTTTAGCTTTCGCATTGTTTAAATTCCTTTTTCTGCGTAACCAGATAGCTTTTTATGCCATAAAATGACAACTACTCCAATCTTAGGTGTAATTCTATCTGTATTCAATGCCTATTTTTGATTAATAAGTCACGGATTATTGGAGTGAAAGTATAAAAGTTGGCAGCCAGATTGCAGTGAATACGCCATTAATGGCCATGCCAAAGGCGGCATAACGCCCAGCAACGGCACCTCGTTGCCATGCCTGAGCGGTGCCAATCGCATGTGCTGCTAGACCTAAAGCCAGACCAGATGCACGTTCATCATTAATATGTCGTAATATTAATGGAGAGAATGCAGCTCCAATCACGCCAGATAATATGACGATTAAAGTCACTAAGGTTAATGGTGCATGTAATAAAGTTGCGATATTTAATGCAATTGGTGTGGTAACAGCGCGTGTGGCAAAGGCCAGAATCGTGGGTTCTGACATATGTAATAAATAAGCAAGTCCCATAGGTAGTGCAACCGCACTGGTACTGGCAAAAACAAGAATTCCAATCATCGATTTAAGAGGTAAATCGTCATAACGCATAGCCGCTAAAGGAATAGCAAGTGCGACCGTGACATAACCAAGTAAATGACTGAATAAATTATTTACAGCAGCCATATATTGTTCATATGGCATACCGACTATGGCCAAGATAGCCACCACGATGCACATACCAAATACCAGTAAAGGTACTTGCGGTAGACGTTTATTCAAAGGCTTAGCACAAAGATAGGCCACGAGAGTGATCAAAAAACCATAAAGAACTGTTAACATTTTTTGGTCATCCTAAAGCCAGTGTTTTGCCATTTTTGCGTAAATCCAGAGAGGAATCAGGGTGCTGATCACCAATACCAATAAAAATAAGGGAATTTCCTTCCCCATATGTACCAGCATCATCAGTGAACCCGCACAGATGGGTAAAAATGCAAACCCACTTTCTTTCATGATTTTATTATTGGTGTCGACGAGACGATTTGGAACTTTTTTAAATTTACGCCAGACAAATAGTACAATCAGAAGACTAATTAATCCTACCAAATTACCCAATTCAGGATGGTTAAATGCTCCCATAATCAGCACAGAACCTTCTCGAAATACAATAATCAGCGCAATGGTTGCGACCCATGCCAACCAGTCAATCTGTTTTAACCTGTCCATGCTGCTCATCTATTTATCATTTGAATAATCACGTTTTAACCGATCTAGGACTTGATTTCAAATTCTTCGAGTGGTCGTTTAAATTGGCTAGCGCGTTCACCCAGAATTTCGTCAAGTGGTAAATGCGCTTGACGAATCAGTTGTTCAAGTTTATGTGGTGCGATGCAAATATTTAAATGGAGATGGCCTTCGTCATCATAATGTTCACTTTGAATGACATTCAGTGCATAAAGTTGGGTACGTAATTTGCCATAAGCAGGTTTCAGGCAAAGCTCAAACTCTTGTAATTGACCCATTAAACATTCTTGTACTGCTTGTTTAAGTAATTCAAGTCCTTGTCCAGAATGCGCAGATACATAAACCCGATCGGGTAAATGCGGTTCAGCATAAATAATTTTTGGCTCATCACCACTTAGATCAATTTTGTTATATACCCTTAAAACGGGTGCATCTGCTCCAATTTCTTTTAGTACGCCTTCGACAGCTTCGATTTGTTCATGCATGTCGGGACTATGACTATCAATGACATGAAGTAAAAGCGTAGCTTCAAGGGTTTCTTCCAAGGTCGCTTTAAATGATTCGACCAAGTCATGTTGCAAGTCACGAACAAAACCTACAGTATCTGCGAGTACGACCGCACCAATTCCATCCCAGTCTAGACGACGTAATGTCGGATCCAGTGTCGCAAACAATTGGTCAGCAGCGTAAACATCACTATTGGCCAAGATATTAAACAAAGTGGATTTGCCGGCATTGGTATATCCGACCAAAGAAACTGTTGGAATCGCAGCCTTTTGCCGTGCTGCCCGGCCTTGTATACGAGTTTGTTGTACTTTGATCAGTTTATCTTTCAACTGAGTAATACGTACTTTAATTAAACGTCGATCGGTTTCAAGCTGAGTTTCACCTGGTCCTTTGAGTCCAATGCCACCTTTTTGTTGCTCAAAACCTGCTGCCCAACCGCGAATTAAGCGTGTAGATAAGTATTTGAGCTGTGCCAATTCGACTTGTAATTTACCTTCATGAGTACGAGCCCGTTGCGCAAAAATATCCAGAATCAATCCTGTGCGATCAATAACGCGACATTTCATGATTTTTTCGAGATTGCGTTCTTGCGCAGGCGATAATGAGTGATCAAAAATCACGAGTTCAGCATCTAAATCTTGGACGTGCTGCGCAATTTCTTCGGCTTTACCTGAGCCAATAAAAAACTTGGGGTCAGGTTTATTGCGTTGAACCGTTAAGTGTTCGAGTAAAGTGGCTCCTGCAGATTGGGCAAGCAGGCGAAACTCTTCAACATCCAGATCATCGAGCATGTTGACTGCTACACTGACCAAAATGACACGTTCCCTTTGTTGTACTTGCCCCGAATGTTCCACAGATGACTAAACTCGTTTAACTAAAATATCATGCTAAGATAACCCGAGCAGTCATTTGAATCTAGTTTTTATAGCCAAAATGACTAGATTAAACTGCTAAATGCCTGAGCAGTCAGAATCATGGCGCCCGTATATAAAATTGACCAGCCGATGATTTGACGTAAAATTGTTGCAATCGAACTGTTGGAATATTGATGTTGTTTCACTGGAGTGGCGTGCATGACATGGCTCCTTTGATCTTTAATTTCGATAATTAAATAATAGTCAATCGTAATAATAAATAGAAATTGAATTTTTAAATGTTCTTGTTCGGTTTTTATCATCAATGCAAGCAAATCCAGTTCAGTATAAAATGGGCCGAAATTGCTATTTTAACAACAATGATATTTTTATGACTCAATCTAATTCTGTATCTCAAACGCCCTTAAGTCCTGTAGAAAAAGTTTTTCTATATAGTAAGAAACTGGCGACTGGTCTGGGCGTGATTGGGGAGGGCTTTTATCTGGTCTATCGCCATGGTCTCTATAAAAATCCTAATAATCCACACAATACCCGTTATGTGCAGTATTTTTGTCGCCAATTATGCAAAGTTTTTAATATTGATGTTGAGGTACACGGTACTATTCCGCGCAATCCTGCATTATGGGTAAGTAATCATATTTCATGGCTTGATGTCGCAGTGTTAGGTTCTGGTGCGCGAGTTTTCTTTTTGGCTAAAGCTGAAATTGAAAATTGGCCTGTGTTGGGTAAATTGGCGAAAGGCGGTGGTACGTTATTTATTAAACGCGGTTCAGGCGATTCAGTGCGGATTCGTGAGCAAATTGCAGATTTTTTAAGAAAGGATATCCCGGTTTTATTTTTTCCCGAGGCCACAACGACGGATGGAAAAACCATTAAAAGGGTGCATGGACGTATTTTAGGGGCTGCGATAGAAGCACAACGTCCTGTACAAGTTTGTTTGATTTGCTATGTCAATCAACAGGGTGAATTAGATACTATTGCGCCATTTATTGGTGAAACTACTTTTGCAGAACATGTGCAGCAGGTATTGGAAATGCCTAAAGTTACAGCACATTTGCTGACTTTACCTGAAATTGAGGTACAGGGACATACGGTGACGAGTTTAACGGCCGAAGTTCAACAGAAAATGGAGCAAGGTTTAAAAGAGTTGCATGCGAGAGTACTGACTCTTAAAGCATAAATAAATTGCTTACTTATTGAAGGATTTACAGGATTCTTTGAATTACATAAATCCTTCGATTGGTAACCATGACAGCATTTTGACTCCAGCACGTTGCCACCATTTCATGCGTGGTTCTTTTTTATAAATTTTAGTGCTGTTGGGAGTCTGGCGATACCAATTGATATTATGGTTAGCATCTAGCACGAGCTTATAGGCGTAATGAGTGAGTTGTTGATCCATTGTTTGGTGAATGTTTTTTGCTAAAGTCGGACTGTTTAAAATAACCCCAATCTCAGTGTTCAAATAGGCTGAGCGCGGATCAAAATTAAAAGAACCAATAAATACCTGCTTTTGATCTAGGGTCATCATTTTTGCATGTAGGCTTGAATTACTTAGACCTTTAAGACTAATTTTAGCTTCTTTTGCTAATTCTCGGGTATTTTTAGTTAGATCCTCTTCATCAAGAGAGGGGAGAAACTCATAAAGCTGTACGCCATTTTCCAATAATTCTTTGCGATATTTACCATAAAAGGCATGAACAATCGACACATCATTGGCTTTAAACGAGTTGGTTAAAACCCGAACTTGTACACCATTTTGTGCTAATTCACTTAAGTGCTTGGCACCTTGTTTTTCAGGTACGAAATAAGCAGAGATCAGGTCAATATTCTCCTCAGGTTTCTGCAAATTTTTAATCAGCTGGAAATTAAGATGTTGTTCTTTTTTTGCTTTTGCGCGAATTTTATCAGGTGAGTCCTTGACCACTTTCGCTTCTACCCAATCGAATTGAATATTATTATTGAACCATTGGTCAAAAGCATGTGAACGTGCCGCTAAGTTAAGATAGTTTTGTACATTCGCCAATTCGTAATGTGCGTCTAGCTGACGTTTTAGCTCTGGATAACGTAAATAATGGGTTTTGGCATTAACGATATTAATCACAGAGTAGGCATATTTATCATTCCAGTAATCGTCAAAGGAATGCACAATGTCATCGACAGCTGAACCAACAAGCATCACATCGACATCTGAAAATTGATAATTATCACTGCTGTTATAATATTGATTGGTCATGTTACGACCGCCAATTAAGGCAATCTGATCATCAGCAATAAAGCTTTTATTATGCATGCGGCGATTGATACGCTTTAAATCCAGTACCATATCAATTCCACGAAATTTGCGAAAACGATAAGGATTAAACAGCTTTACTTCAATATTTTGATGTTGTGACAATGCCAATAAAACGCCTTCCATTTGTTTGGCATTGTTGTCATCAATCAATAAACGAACTTTTACTCCACGATCCGCTGCACGAATAATGGCATGCAAAGCTAAAGCACCTACTCGGTCGTTGTCCCAGATATAATATTGCAGATCCAGACTTTTTTCGGCTTTATCAATCAGTTTAAGTCGTGCGGTAAGAGCTTCAAGTGGATCATAGAGCAAATGATAGCCCGTAAGTCCCGGATTCTGCTGACGCAGAGGCTTTACGACTTTGGCAAGCGTAGTTTGTGAGGTATCTACTTGGCTTGCTAGCTGAATAACTTCAGGTCCAGGTTTTGGTAGCGTATTGCATCCGCTTAAATTCAATACCACCATACAACTGATGCCAAGCAAAAAGTGCCTGCTCATTTGCTTTTTTGCAGTAAAATTAGGGTATTGTGTAGATAAGCGGAATGTTTTTGCCATAATGCATGCATACAATAATGTGGCCTAGAGTATAATTCTTGACTAGCCAAAGATAAATAACTGAAACAAAATCACCATCCTGATGATTCTTTCAGTGTTTAAGATGCTATTTAGGATCATTTGAGAATAGCTATGTGGGATTTTAATTCGATTATTTTTTATTTCTATCTGATTTTTGTTGTTCTTGCAATCTGGGCCATTTCTCAAGCTTGGCGTAGTCAGTCACGTACGGAAACGATTCATCCTTTTAAGGCTTTCGTACATCTCTTGGCCTTTTATTTATCTTATTTACTTTTTCCTTTAATTATTTTTAGTCTTTATGCGGGATGGTCTGGTTATTTTTCTTTGCATCAATCGATTTTTGTTTTTCTATTGAGCGTATTCTTAATTTATGCTCGATTTATCGAACCGCATCTAGTTCATGTACGTCAGCATCAATATCGTTTAAATCCCGATCAGCCGTTTGTTAAACCCATTAAAGTGGCTTTGATTGCCGATTTACATATTGGTTTGTTTTCAGGACATGAGCGTCAATTACGCATTATTGTCGAAAAGCTTAATCAGGCCCAGCCCGATATTGTAGTTGTCGCAGGCGACTGGACCTATGAACCTGAAAATGAATTGGCTGAAGAACTAGACGTTTTGCGTCAGATAGAGGCGCCTGTCTACTCTGTGCCAGGGAATCATGATGAACAATATCCTGGCCCGCCAATTCAGGAATTGCTGAAACATGCATTAAATGTAAATGATGTGATCGATATAGAAGGAAAAATCGTTGAGTTTGATGAATTTCGTCTCATTGGAATTGGGGATTTATGGGCAGGCAAGACGGATATGCGTTTTATGCCTGAGTTACCTCAGGATAAGCCTTGGCTAATTTTATCGCACAATCCTGATACTGTAGATATGGTGCCTAAGCTTCCTTTACGTCCTTTAATGCTTTCTGGACATACACATGGTGGGCAAGTTGAATTGCCATGGATTACCAATTACATTATGAAAAAAGTTTCAATTTTGGGTCATAAAAAAGGCTTTTATGAACATGAACATGCGGATGTATTTGTAACTGTTGGAACGGGAATGGTGGGAATTCCATTTCGTTTTCGAGTGCCACCTACGATTGATATTATTGAACTGATTTAAACTTTTAGGGTGTTTAAATTAAATGAGCCAATAAAAAACCAGCCTATGCTGGTTTTTTATTTTCTTAGCTTTAAATTTGATTATTTACATCTTCATTTTTAGTTTCACGGATCAGCAGGAATGCAAGCAATGATAAAATTGAAGCTGCTGTTAAATAATATCCTACAGCTTGTAAGCCGTAAGTTTCAGCTAACTTAGTGGCGATCAGCGGCGCAAAAGAGGCCCCTAAAATACCCGCAAGGTTGAATGTTAAAGCTGAACCGGTGTAGCGGACAGATGTTGGAAATAGTTCTGAAAGTACGGTTCCAATTGGGCCATAAGTAAGTCCCATAATAGACAAACCAATACACAGGAACAGGAACACTACCAACGTATTGCCAGATGCCAGAAGATCAGAGAAAAACAAACCAAAAATTGCAGCAGCAATACAAACCCCAATAGAGGTCGCTTTACGGCCAAATTTTTCAGCAAAAATAGCTGAAAGGGGAATAAAAGCAGCAAAACATAAAGTTGCAAATAATTGCATCTCAAGGAACTGTCCACGAGCATAGCCCAAATGAGTGGTCCCCCAATTTAAGGCAAAAACAGTCGTCAAATAAAACACGACAAAGGTACATACAGCACCAATGGTTCCAAGTACCAATTGTTTAGTGTGTTTTGTCACCACTTCGGTAAATGGAATGTTAACTTCTTTTTGCTTATCCAGTACTTTCTGGAAAGCTGGTGTTTCGTGGAGTTTTAAGCGGATATATAAACCCACCAGTACCAAAATTGCACTCGCAATAAATGGAATACGCCATCCCCATTGCATAAATGCCTCATCTGACATAAATGCGCCAAGCGTTAAAAATGAACCTGCGGCTAAAATAAATCCAATCGGTGCGCCAAGTTGGGGAAACATGCCATACCATGCACGTTTACCTTCTGGTGCATTTTCAGTTGCGAGCAGTACAGCGCCACTCCATTCACCACCTAACCCCAAACCTTGGCCTAAACGACATAGCGCTAACAATAATGGCGCGACAATTCCAATTTGAGCATAAGTAGGCAATAGGCCGATACAAACTGTAGAAATTCCCATAGTGAGCAAGGCTGCGACTAAGGTTGCTTTACGTCCAATACGATCCCCTAAATGCCCAAATAATGCAGCACCAATCGGGCGCGCGATAAAGGCAATCGCGAAAGTTGCAAGGGACTGTAGCATGGCAGCACTGCCACTGCTTGCTGGGAAAAATAGATGTGGAAAAATAAGTACTGCAGCGGTGGCATAAATATAAAAATCAAAAAACTCGATCGTTGTTCCAACGAGACTCGCAGTTAAGACACGGAATTTTGAGTTACTGGCAACAGCAGGTGCTGTGGTTGCAGAGGTAGAGGATGACGCCATAAAGGAACCTTACACTTCGTAAAAATAAAAAAATTTGTTTTTAAAAGCGTAATCTTTTTAAAAAAGGCGTAATTTCTTAAAAAAATAACGAGAGTAGTCCTGATATTCAATACTGATCAGGGTCGCTGACAATAGTATTAAAAATAGACTAGATCACGTACCAATAGATCGCGAGGAATTGTAATCCTGCGCCTATCAATACAAAAACATGCCAGATTGCATGGGTATATCTTACCTTTTTTAGCGCATAAAACAATGCTCCAATCGTATAAGCTAATCCACCACCCACTAAAAAAATGAGAGCATCTTTGCTCAAATACCTTTGCATATCATCAATAAGCAACACAGCAGTCCACCCCATCAGCAAATAGGCAATGAGTGAGATTTTTTGAAATCGATGAATGAAAATTAATTTGAAAAGTGTACCAATAAAAGCAATCACCCAAAGTGCAATCAATAAATAATGCGCTTTGGTTGTCGGAATGGCGATACTTAAAAAAGGCGTGTATGTTCCTGCAATAAGATAATAAATCGCCGTATGATCCAGTTTTTTATACCAGTGGCGTTTTTCTTTGGTTTTTGCAAAATGGTAGAGCGTGGAGCTACTAAATACTAAAATCAGACTTAAGCAATAAGCCCATAAACCAATCCATTGACCACCTGATAAATCATGGCCTTTTATTAATAAAAAAATAGCAGCAATGACCGCAAGAACCGCACCAGCTGCATGACTCCAAGCATTTAGTTGTTCTTCAACAGGATCATAATCAAGGACAGGGAGATGTGACATTTTTAGGTCATTTTATTAAAAGTACAAGTGTATAGTAATTCAATTTTATTTTTAAAGTAAGACGTTTTAAACTATAGCTGCAAATAAATAAGGTTTTTACTATGTCTGCTTTGGCAATCGATTCTTCTCAGGAACATCAATTTATTGAATTGATTCAACAAACCATTCAAACTCAGCAGTTTGAACGGCTGATCCTGAGCCAATATAAAGGTACTGAGGCGGAACTTGAAAAAATCACGTTTCGATTGGTTGAGTTACAGCAGCAAACAAAATTAAGTGTTTTGTACCATTATAAAACTAAAGATGTGACTAAAAATTATGATTTAAATGAATCATTTGAAATTATTGAAGAATTTGTACTTTTATGTAAACAAGCCAATCTATTTGCGTTAAATGTTGAAGCTCAGCTCAAAAAGAATAAGAAAAAAGCTGTGTTGAATATTCAACCATTGAATAAACTGGAATCGAATCATTTAAAGCCTGCCCATCAGCAACATGACCGTGAAAAAGAGCGCTATATTGATCAGGGAAGTCCATTTTTACACTATCTAGGTATTACCGAAAGCGGTGGTAATATTATTCCTGCTATGGCGAGAAAATGGAAACAAATCAACAAATTTATTGAAATTTTTTCACATGCCTATGAACAAATTGAGATAAAAAAAGATCAGATCAATATCGTTGATTTTGGTTCAGGTAAAGGTTATCTCACTTTTGCACTTTACGATTATTTGCAGCAGCAAACCATGACTCAACCTGTCATCACAGGGGTTGAGCTGCGTTCCAATCTGGTTGAGTTTTGTGAGGATGTCGCTAAACGGTCGGGTTTTGATCATCTCAATTTTTTTGAAGGAGATGTCAGAACTTATCATGCAGATCAGCTAGATGTGATGATCGCTTTACATGCCTGTGATATTGCTACGGACTTTGCAATTCATACAGGAATTCGCCTAAATGCCTCAATGATTATGTGCGCACCATGTTGTCATAAAGAATTACGACCACAGTTACAAAGTCCAGCGGTACTAAAACCGATGTTGCAATTTGGCGTTCATGCGGGGCAACAAGCTGAAATGCTCACGGATTCGTTACGCGCTTTATTTCTTAAAGCGTATGGTTATGAAGTCAAAGTATTTGAATTTGTATCACTCGAACACACCAGTAAAAATAAAATGATTCTGGCCACTAAGCGTAAAAATATGCAACAGCCAGATGCCCAAATTTTGCAACAGATTCAAGCATTAAAACAGATGTATGGGATTGAAAAACAAACACTTGAGTTACTATTAAGCGATCAATTGATGATCGATAATGTTGGATGTAAATGTTAAATGATGAAGAATCCGATCATTGATATTCAAAAAGGGGCATGGAAGACTCTGCAACAAGATGCCATGTTTGTCCGTAAACGTGTGTTTATTGAGGAACAACAAATTCCAGAAGCAGAAGAGTGGGATGCTCAGGATGAGCGCTCTATTCATTTTGTTATGTATCATGATACTCAACCGATTGCCACGGCAAGATTATTAGAAAATCGTAGTGTGGGTCGAGTTGCGGTTTTAAAGCCTTATCGGGGATTAAACATTGGAAATAAGCTCATGCAAGCCATTGTTGATTATGCCAAACAACAAAATCTACCCGATTTAAAACTGTCTGCTCAGGTGTATGCAACGGGTTTTTATGAGCGTTTAGGCTTTCGTCAACGCGGTGAAATTTATGATGATTGTGGAATTCCGCATATAGAAATGTTTTTAAACTTCGACTAATTTAAGCTCTACTAAAAAAAGATATGGAAGCAAATACCATGAATCAAAACCAAAATATTATTCCAGTCTTGCGTATTTTTGATGTGGAAAAAGCCAAAGCTTTTTATCTGGATTTTTTGGGTTTTCAGTTGGATTGGACGCATCAATTTGAAGAAAACTTTCCGTTATATCTGCAGGTTTCAAAAGATCAGTATTGCTTGCACTTAACTGAACATCATGGTGATTGTAGTCCTGGTGCATTAGTGCGTTTGCATTTGGCAGATTTAGAACAATTTGCTCAACACCTTGCGGATAAGAATGCCCGATTTGCCAAGCCTCAGATTGAAACAGTGCCGTGGGGAAATCTCGAACTGTCAATAAGCGATCCATTTTCTAATCGTTTGGTGTTTTGGAAAGATCAGGTACACATTACCTGATCGTTTACCTGCTTAGGGCAAGGTTTTCCATTGTTCAATAGCAGCAAATCCTGTTTCCAAGCCGACTTGATAGGTGTATTGCAATTTATTGCGGTCTTTACACAAACGGTTTGCAAGCCCTTTTTTATCTGGTACACAAACTTCCAGAATGTGCTGGTGATTAGGTTGGCGTAAAAAACTGACTGAATCATTATAACGATTACAGCGTTCTTTTAGACTCAACGCGAAGCCTCGATTATTGCTCACGATATATTTCGCCAAAAATTGATCGCCTTTACTGCTGGCTTTAAAATAGTGCTGAGGGCGCGTGCGAATGACCATAAGTTTGGTCACATCTACTTGTTGAGCTGCCCATTGTACAGGCAATGCATCTGCAACACCGCCGTCAAAATATGGTTCACCCATAATCTGAACAGGGTGACGAGTCAATACAGGAATAGTGCTGGATGCGCGTAGAGCATCCAGCAGATTATCAGGACCTGCTCGTAAATACTCAGCCCGCCCGCTTTGTGCATGGGTCAGTACCATATAAAAATCAGGATTTTCTGAGAATAATTTTCCTTGATCGAGTGGATGTTCTATTTCGCCCACTTGCCACATCCACTCTAAATCAAGTAAATCACCACCCTTAAAAAAGCGTTTATAGCTAATAAATTCTGGGCGTAAGGAATGATCGATATAAAAATTTAGGGTACGACCCTTTTGAGCTGCTAGATAATTAGCAAGATTGGTTGAGCCAGAAGATACTCCGACATATAAATCAAAAGGGTTAAATTGCTGATCCAAAAAAGCATCGAGTACACCGGCAGTAAAAGCACCACGCATACCACCGCCTTCAACGATAAGCGCCTGACGTTGCATTGCTGACATGATATTTTCCAGAATTATGGTTTAGCTTGATGTTGCGAATCTTGATCCGCATGTTCTGAGTGCTGAAGCATTGCTTCATGATCTTGCTGAGTTTCAGGAGCTTGTTGTGGTGTCGCTTTGAGCTGGTAGTGACCTTTTTTAGCGTCCTGATTAGGCATATAGTCAGGTTCGCTGGACATGGCTAAATATAAAAAAGTAAAAAAAATCGTAGTGATGCCAGCCACAATGATAATAAATTTCCAGCCCAAGGCTGTTGATTCAGAATCATTGCCAGAAGATGATTTACTCATAAATGAGTCCAACCGTCAAAATAAAATAAAGAAAATAAGTGCTTGTTATAGCATAAAATTGAAAAAGAAAGAGGTTTTTAGTTTAAAATTCAATAAATACAATTAGATAAAAGCACACCCTATTTCTAAGTATAGGATGTGCCAGAGAAATGCAGCGACTGCTTAGTGAATGCTTTCACGCTTTTGCGCTTTGTCTTTCAGTAACTGCGGCGGATTAAAACGTTCACCATATTTTGCAGCTAATTGTTCAGCACGTTGTAGCGATTTCTCAATGCCGTTTTGATTGAGGAATTGAATTGCACCCCCTGTCCATGGGGCAAAACCGATTCCAAAAATTGAACCCACATTGGCATCAATCACGGACTCTAAAACACCTTCTTCATAGCAGCGTAAAGTATCTAATGCTTGAACGAATAGGAAGCGATCAATCATGTCTTGTTCAGAAATATCATTGTCTTTTGCCCAACAGCTGAGACCATCCCATAAATGTTTTTTACCGTTTTCGGGATATTCATAAAAACCTGCGCCCGCAGCTTTACCTTTACGATGAAGCTCGTGAATCATGGTGTGTACCACTTCATCCACTGGGGTTTTTGCAAGGTCTTTACCTTCGGCTTGTAGTGCTTTACGAGTTTCACTTGCGACGTGTTCAGTTAAGCTTAGAGACACTTCATCCTGAATCGCTAATGGGCCAACGGGCATGCCTGCTTTCAGTGCTGCCATTTCAATTTTGGCTGGATGTACTCCTTCAGCCAGCAAACGCATACCTTCTTGAATGAATGTGCCAAACACACGGCTTGTAAAAAAGCCACGACTGTCATTGACCACAATAGGGGTTTTCGCAATTTGCTGAACAAAATCGTAAGCTTTTGCTAATGTTTCAGCAGAAGTTTGTTTGCCTTTGATGATTTCGACCAATTGCATTTTATCTACTGGGCTAAAGAAGTGCAGGCCAATGAAGTTTTTAGCATCTTTACTTGCCGTTGCTAAGCCAGTGATGGGTAAGGTCGAAGTATTTGATGCAAAGATTCCACCTTCAGCCAAATACTGTTCAGCTTCTTGTGTGACTTTGGCTTTGAGTTCCTGATTTTCAAATACAGCTTCAATAATTAGGTCACAACCTTTTAAATCTGCAGCATCTGCTGTTGCCGTAATCAGCGCTAAAACCTGATCCCGTTTCTCTGCGGTCATACGACCTTGTGAAACACGTTTATCGAGTAACTTTTGCGAATAGGCTTTCCCTTTTTCAGCATTTTCAGCAGACACGTCCTTAAGCACAACGGGGATGCCTTTGATTGCGGTTGAATAGGCAATACCAGCGCCCATCATCCCTGCACCTAGAACTCCTACTTTGCTCGCTTGCCATTTTGCAATATTTGCAGGACGGCTTGCACCTGATTTAATTGCATTCAGACCATGCCAAAATGTGCCGATCATATTTTTGGAAATCTGACCAACTGTCAGTTGAGCGAAATAGCGTGATTCGATACGCAAAGCAGTATCTACATCTACTTGTGCGCCTTCAACAGCCGCAGCCATGATTGCCTCTGGAGCAGGGTAGCAACCTTTAGTCTTGTCACGCAGCATTGCAGGGGCTATTGCTAACACTTGAGCCACTGCAGGAGTTTTGGGATCGCCTCCCGGAATTTTGTAGCCTTTAACATCAAAAGGTTGCTGGCTTTTTGGATTGGCTTTCACCCATGTAATGGCTTTGTCTAAAAGTTCTTGCTCATTTTCGGCGGTATCATGTACTAAACCTAGCGATCTTGCTTTATCGACACCAAACTGTTTGCCTTCCATCAGAAATGGAAATGCATTTTGTAAGCCCAGCAGACGAACCATGCGCACGATACCGCCACCACCAGGGAGTAGACCTAAAGTGACTTCTGGCAGACCAAACTTGGTTTTTGGATCATTGATTGCAATACGGTAATGACAACCTAAAGCAATTTCCCAGCCACCGCCTAATGCCGTACCATTCAAAGCTGCCACAACAGGGACACCTAATGTTTCGATAGTGCGTAAATCACCTTTGAGCTTTTCAATCATTTTGAAAAATTCTGTGGCATTTTCAGGCTGAACTTGAATGAGTTCATCCAAGTCACCGCCTGCAAAAAAGGTTTTCTTGGCTGAGCGGAAAATAACCCCTTTAAGATCAGTTTCAGTTTTCAACTTTTGGCTAACTTCATCCAGCGAATCACGGAATTCTGCATTCATGGTATTGGCAGATTGACCCGATGAATCAAGGGTAAGAATTACAATATTGTCAGCGTTTTTTTCGTAGTTAATAGCGCTCATACATCATCGTCCAATATTTTATGAGCTTAATCATCAGTGATCTGCATAAGTAAAAATAAGCATTGCACAGTCTTGTTAAGCTCTCATCTAATTTTAGGATAAACCTTCGGCTCGACCTACCTTGCAAAATAGTATTTCTGATTTCACAGAAGTAGGTAAAATTATTGCCATTCGCAAAACTGAGGTACCAGCAAAGAGTAATACGCTTTGCCTTACTGCAAGGCGAAAGCTATGTCTGGGCATAAACCAAGCACTTTATTTATCTTTTGTTGTTCCTATGCTTTGGCTTGCTCAAGTTACAAATGACATTTCCGAATCTTATATTTCAGGGAAGTGTCGTATGTTTTACACCAACTCGATAATCGTCGCGATGCCCATACCACCACCGACACATAGTGTTGCTAAACCACGTTTTTTGCCCTGACGCTCTAATTCATCAAGTAACGTACTTAAAATCATGGCACCTGTTGCACCCAATGGATGACCCATTGCAATCGCGCCACCATTAACATTGACTTTATCGCTTGGGACTTTAAGTTCATTGATGAAACGCATCACTACGGCAGCAAATGCTTCATTGACTTCAAACAAGTCGATGTCATCAATGGTTAAGCCCGCTTTTTCCAATGCTTTACGTGCAGCAGGAGCAGGACCTGTCAGCATGATGGTGGGATCTGTTCCGACCAATGCCGTTGCCAATACTTTGGCACGAGGTTTTAAACCTTGTTCTTTAACTGCTTTTTCAGAAGCCAATAACACTACAGCAGCGCCATCAACGATGCCTGATGAGTTTCCTGCATGATGTACATGGTTAATTTTTTGGGCTTCGGGATATTTTTGTAAAGCCACCGCATCGAAACCCATTTGTCCCATCATTTCAAAGCTTGCGTTGAGTTTTGCCAAGCCTTCAACTGTGGTTGAACCTCTAATGAATTCATCTTTTTCTAAAATCATCACACCTGAATGATCTTTTACAGGAACGACTGATTTGTCAAAATAGCCATTTGCCTGAGCTGCTGCCGCTTTTTGTTGTGAGCCAACAGCAAAGGTATCGACATCTGCACGCGTATAGCCATCTAGAGTCGCAATCAGATCAGCCCCCACGCCTTGTGGGACAAAAGAGGATTTTAAATTGGTTTCAGGATCAAGTGCCCAAGGACCTCCGTCAGATCCCATTGGGATACGTGACATGGATTCAACGCCACCAGCAACGACTAAATCCTCCCAACCTGAACGCACTTTTTGAGCTGCCAAGTTTACAGCTTCTAGCCCAGATGCACAGAAACGGTTAATCTGAACCCCAGCAACATCATCATTCCAACCCGCTGCAATGGCAGCAGTTTTAGCAATATCACCGCCTTGATCGCCAATAGGTGTGACACAGCCTAGAACAATATCATCGACTTTCGAGGTGTCGAATTGGTGACGTTGTTGTAGCTCATTGAGTAATGTGGTGACTAATGTAATTGGTTTGACTTCATAAAGTGAACCATCCTTTTTCCCTTTCCCGCGTGGAGTACGGATGGCATCGATGATATAAGCCTCGCTCATCATTATTCCTTTTATGACCTTAAAATATTTTTATGGATTGAGTGTAATGGATTTTAGACCCAACACAATGACGATAAGGTCATCTGGTAAATGATAATTTTTGCCAATGCAGTGTCCCCAATAGAAACTTGATCAATATTTGCTTCATTAGTAGAATATTCGGCCATAAAAAATAATCTATTTATATGAAATTTATTAATATTGTTGGAAACACGGCTTCTGGTAAAACGACATTTTCTCGTCAACTCGCACAAACATTAAAATTAACACGTATTGAAATGGACGATTTGTTTTGGTTGGATAATTGGCAGGAAACACCGGATGATGAATTTGTCCTGAAACTACAACATAAAATGGATACCGCCAAAGAGGGTTGGGTATTGGATGGAAATTATTCGAGGACATGGGCTTTAAAGTTAATCAAATTGGATACGATGATTTGGCTAGATTATTCATTTAGCCTGAATTTTTATCGATCTGTTAAGCGGGCAATAAGTCGAGCGATCAGCCAAGAAGCATTATGGAAAAGCTCAAATAATCGAGAAAGTTTTCGTAGAAGTTTCTTATCCCAAGAATCTATTATTTTATGGATGATCAAGCATCATGCTAAAAATCGGAAAAAATATTTAAATATGATGCAAAACCCTGCGTATCAACATATTCAATTTGTTCGACTGACTTCGCCTAAGCAGGCAGCAGAATTTTTAAAACAGGTAGGGGCTATGTAATGAATTCTATTAAAGCAAAAGCCTTGTGTATTTTTCGATATGAGAATAAATTTTTGCTATCTCATGGATATGATCCGAGCAAAAATGAGCATTATCTAAGACCGATTGGAGGGAGTATTGAATTTGGAGAAACCTCCTTACAAGCAATAGAAAGAGAAGTGTTTGAGGAAATTAATCAACAAATTACTCATCCAAAACTTTTAGGTGTATTGGAAAATTTATTTAGTTTTAACCGTCAGCAAGGACATGAAATTGTGTTTTTGTATGAAGCAAATTTTTTGGATCGAAAAATATACAATCAGGGCGAAATAAAGGGTCATGAAACGGATGGGTCAACTTATATTGCTCAATGGATAACTTTAGAGCAGCTTGCTTCGGGATACCCTGTTTATCCAAAGGGGATAGAGCATTGGCTTGCAGTTGATAGACAGCCTGCTTTTTAGACTGTCTATTTATTCGAAAATTAAACTTTAATGATATCCATGTAACTGACGATATAACCCTGGAGTGACGCCAGTCCATTTTTTAAATGCGCGGTGGAACGTACTGGTTTCACTAAAGCCGACTTGTTGCGCGACGTCTTCAAGTGTCAAATCAGGATTAAGTAACAAGTGAATTGCAGCATCGCGACGTAATGCATCTTTCACACCTTGATAACTTTTACCTTCTGCTGCAAGACGACGACGCAGGGTTTGCGGTGAAAGATAAAGCATAGAGGCAACATCATTCAGGGTTGGCATTTCTTCACCAATTTGACTTTTGAGCACATCACGAATACGTGAAGTCAGTGAATTGGTATTTTTAAATTTCACTAAAAGCTGCGCTGGTGCTGCTTTTAAGAACTCCTCCAGAGTGTTTTCGTTTTGACGAATAGGTAAATCGAGATAATCCGCAGCAAAAGTGATTTCAGTCCGTGGCATATCAAATTGCATGACAGGTGCAAAAAATAAAGCATCGTATTCGTCAGCATGTGCAGGTCGAGGATAACCAAAATGAACACGTTCTAGCGGCAGACGACGTTCGATTAACCATGAAGCCAAA
Organism: Acinetobacter sp. S40; assembly: GCF_016624705.1. Taxonomy (NCBI): domain Bacteria; kingdom Pseudomonadati; phylum Pseudomonadota; class Gammaproteobacteria; order Moraxellales; family Moraxellaceae; genus Acinetobacter; species Acinetobacter sp. S40. The sequence goes on along the minus strand of NZ_JACVTU010000011.1, from coordinate 71,093 downwards.
CCATGCCAAATCATGAGCATACTTTCGGTAATAAAATGATCGGGATCCAGACTTTTAGGAATCATGGGAACCAAACGCGCTTCATGTTTATCACGCTCTAAAGTCACTGACCACTCATCACCAAAAAGCTTATAAAATTGAGAAGATAAATCTAGAGCTTCGCCCAGTGTCTTTGCATGAATAATCAACTGACACATAATGGCAAAAGTGCCTAAACGGCGCGGTTGAACATCAAATCCTACATGTTCATCCTGAGTAACCATCCAGAGCATTTTAATGAAACGTGTATATTGTTCTGGTGAAATTCGCGCCTTGGGTTGACGTAACAATTCTGCTTCAATCCCAACGTGCGAAAGCAGGGTTTCGACATCCATGCCTAGGCGTTTAACACCAGTCAAAGCCGCATTCACGAAATGGATACTAATGGTATCGCGACTCATGTTAAATCCTTCAGTCTCTTTTATGTTCACTTTTGATTGACCTAAATGACCTTAAAAAACGTTCAATTGGCGATTTACAACAATCATAAATCACTTTTTACATGTTAAATTGCCGAAATGATCAAGGTAAATGGCTGAACATGACATTGTTTTGATTCTTTTATATCCCTAAGATTGCTAAAAATACAATAGTTTTAGGATGAAAATAAGTATGACAACGGCATTAAACGGACTGAAAATACTGGATTTTTCAACATTATTACCTGGGCCATTTGCTACGATGTATCTGGCAGATATGGGTGCAGAAGTCGTTCATATTGAATCGCCAACCCGTCCTGATCTGGTTCGGATTATGCCCCCTTATGCCAATGGCCAAGCTACATCGCATAGCTATCTTAATCGTAATAAACAGTCTATTGCACTGGATTTAAAGGATCTTGCCAATATTGAGCTGATTAAATCGCGCATTTCAGAGTTTGATATTGTGGTTGAACAGTTTCGTCCTGGTGTGATGCAACGTCTTGGTCTGGATTATACCACTCTGTCTGCAATTAATCCCCGTCTAATCTATTGCTCCATTACAGGCTATGGACAAACGGGCAGTTATAAAGATCGGGCTGGCCATGACATTAACTATTTAGCCTTGTCAGGCATTATGGGACATAGTGGGCGTGAGCAGAGTGGCCCACCGCCGTTAGGCATTCAGATTGCAGATGTTGCAGGTGGTTCATTACATGCCGTAATTGGTATTTTGGCTGCCGTGGTGGAGCGAAATCAAAGTGGCAAAGGACAGTATATTGATATCTCCATGACGGATTGTGTGGTGGGACTCAATAGTATGGCCGCTTCGGCAAGTCTGGCAGCAGATGTTGCACAATATCCTGAACAGAGCACATTAAATGGCGGCAGTTTTTATGACTATTATCAAACCAAAGATGGCCGCTATATTTCGGTAGGCAGTCTTGAACCACAATTTATGACAGGCTTAGCCACCGCGCTGGAGTTGCCAATTTTATTAGAAAAAGGGGCTTCTTTTCACCCAGAGGATCGACAGCTTGTAAAGCAGGCATTGACCGATCAATTTAAGACTCAAGATTATACATACTGGCATCATGTATTTGCGGCGCTAGACGTATGCGTCGAACCTGTCTTAAGTTTGGAGGAGGCATTACATACCCCACTTGCTGGTGAGCGTGGGTGGGTCGTCGATGTACCATTGTCCGAGCGGGCTGAACAAACTGAACCTCAACTGGGCTGTCCAATTAAATTTTCAAGATCAAAACTTCGTTATGATTTTATCGGACAGGGTCTCGGCCAAGGAATATGGTGAGGAAATAACCAGCAATATTCTTTATAAATGTGATTTTAATCAATAAATTAACATTTTGAATAAATTCTTCTGATTTAATTTAGCGTAACCTTTCAAGTACAAATATATAAAAAGGTTACGTAAACATGACAATTAATTCATCTTTAGTTGTTTCTTGTTTATCTGTCTTAACATTGAGTCTTTTCCAAACCTCTCATGCCGCTTCCGCATTTGATTCCTCAAGTCCGTGGATGTTTGGTGATTGGAATGGAAAACGTACTGAGTTACAGCAACAAGGATATGACTTTAGTTTTGGTTATACGGGCGAACTTGCAAATGTATTAGATTCAAAGAAAACCTCGAATCATGGTACAGAATATGCCGATCAATTTGCACTGGGTGCACATCTGGATCTGAGTAAAATTGCAGGTTGGGATGATACCGAAGCACAAATCACAATTACTCAACGTAATGGACATTCACTTTCTCAAACCTCACCTGCTTTAGATGGTCATCTGAGTTCTGCACAAGAGGTTTGGGGGCGTGGACAAACTTGGCGTCTCACTGATTTATGGATTAAGAAAAAATTTTTAGATCAAGCGCTTGATATTAAAGTGGGCCGTTTTGGCGAAGGTGAAGACTTTAATAGCTTTGATTGTGATTTTCAAAACTTGGCTTTATGTGGTTCGCAAGTGGGTAACTGGGTTGGCGATCAATGGTATAACTGGCCCGTAAGTCAGTGGGCATTACGTGTCAAATATAACTGGCAGCCCGATTTGTATACCCAGATCGGGGTATATGAATATAATCCTGAAAATCTGGAACGTGGTAAAGGTTTTAACCTGAGTACCGATGGTTCAAAAGGTGCGATAATTCCTGCAGAAGTAGTTTGGTCTCCTAAATTAGGCGGACAAGCACTCAATGGAGAATACCGTCTAGGTTATTATTACAGCACCGCAGATGCCGCAGAAATTAAAAATCCTCAACAAACTTCGCACAAGCAAGGTGGCTGGCTGGTGGTTAAACAGCAGCTTACTCGAATGAATGATCAATCAGATCGCGGCCTTAGCGGCTTTATTAACCTAACGCTGCATGATTCGGATACCAATACAGTTAAAAATATGCAAAATATCGGCCTCGTTTATAAAGGGCCATTTGACCAGCGTCCCCAAGACGATGTGGCTATTGGTTTTGCACGTATTGAAGTAAATGGTGATTTAGAGACCAATCAGGATGAAGAATACAATACTGAGCTGTACTACGGTATTCATGCCAATAATTGGTTAACGATTCGTCCAAATATTCAGTACGTACGCCATGTGGGCGCCTATAAAAATGGCGATAACACATGGGTGGGTGGCATTAAATTGCAAACGGCTTTCTAATTTCTATATAAAAACACAAATGAATAGAGGTGGTACTATGACTCAACCATCTTCACACTCAGGGCTAAGAACATTTACCGTTATTATTGCAATGGTATTTGGGCTTGTCCTGCTCGCTGGAGGTTTATGGCTTACCTTTTTAGGTGGGTCTTTCTATTATGTGGTGACAGGACTATTGTTCATTGCCTTTGCGATTTTGCTTGGCAAACGTTCTGTCTCGGCAATCTGGTTATATGCAGCGCTCATGCTGGGTACAACCATCTGGGGTGTTTGGGAGGCCGGAACAGATTTCTGGGCACTCGCACCACGTCTGGATATTTTAGGGCTATTTGGTCTATGGTTGCTTATTCCTGCCATTACTCGCGGTATGGTAAATGTTGCGCCTAGCAAAATTGTATTGTCCTCAACATTGGTGATTGCTATTGCCGTGATGGTGTATTCGATTTTTAATGATCCTCAGGAAATTAATGGTGTCATTCAAAATCAACAACCTGCAACCGCGCAAAAAGTTGATGGTGTGGCTGAACAGGACTGGCCAGCTTATGGACGCACTCAAGCAGGTGTACGTTATTCACCACTCACTCAAATTAATGAGCAAAATGTCAAAGACCTAAAAGTTGCTTGGACATTCCGTACAGGTGATTTGAAAAGTGGAAATGACTCTGGTGAAACTACCAATCAGGTTACTCCAATCAAAATCGGCAACGACATGTATATGTGTACTACCCATCAATGGTTGATTGCGTTGGATCCTGCGACAGGTAAAGAAAAATGGCGATTTGATCCGAAACTTAAAGCGGATAAAACCTATCAGCATTTAACTTGCCGTGGCGTTTCTTATTTTGATGCGGCGAATACAGACGGTTTTGCGACCAGTTTGCAAAATAAAACTTCGAGTTCAACTGAATGTCCACGCAAGATCATTTTACCCGTCAATGACGGACGTTTAGTTGCGGTCAATGCAGACACAGGTAAAGCTTGCTCTGACTTTGGTCATAATGGTCAGGTCGATCTACAAAAAGATATGCCTTATGCCTATCCAGGTGGTTATAACCCAACTTCACCACCAGTGGTTACTGGAACGACGATTGTCATTGCCGGTTCTGTGACTGATAACTATTCATCCAAAGAGCCGTCGGGTGTTATTCGCGGTTATGATGTTAATACAGGCAAATTGCTTTGGGTATTTGACACAGGTGCAGAAGATCCAAATGCCATTCCAGCACCGGGTCAAACTTTTGTACATAACTCACCGAATGCATGGGCTCCGCTTGCTTATGATGCCAAAGCGGATGTGGTATTTGTGCCTACTGGTGTCGGTACTCCAGATATCTGGGGTGGTGACCGTACTCCGCTGAAAGAGCGTTATGCCAATTCTGTACTGGCGATTAATGCTTCGACCGGGAAATTAATCTGGCATTTCCAAACGACCCATCACGATTTGTGGGATATGGATGTACCATCACAACCGACGTTGGCAGATGTGAAAGACAAATCGGGACAAATGGTACCTGCTGTATATGTGACTACGAAAACGGGTAATGTTTTTGTACTGGATCGACGTGATGGTAAAGCAATTGTACCAATCACTGAACGTCCTGTACCACAAACGGTGAAACGTGGTCCTCAAACCAAAGGTGAACATTATTCAGCTACCCAGCCGTTCTCTGATCTGGATCTGGCACCACAAAACAAACTCACAGATAAAGATATGTGGGGTGGTACGATGTTTGATCAACTGGTGTGCCGTATTCAATTTAAACGTTTGAATTATGACGGTATTTATACGCCACCATCTGAGAATGGTACGTTAGTATTTCCGGGTAACCTAGGTGTGTTTGAATGGGGCGGTATTTCAGTGAATCCTGATCGTCAGGTCGCCGTAATGAATCCAATTGGCTTGCCTTTTGTAAGTCGTTTGATTCCAGAAAATCCAAACCGTGCGGAAACAGCAAAAGGAGCGGGAACTGAGCAAGGTGTTCAGCCGATGTATGGAGTTCCATATGGCGTTGAAATCAGTGCATTCCTTTCTCCAATTGGTTTGCCATGTAAACAACCTGCATGGGGCTATGTGGCGGGTGTGGATTTAAACACTCATCAAGTGGTATGGAAAAAACGTATCGGAACGATTCGTGATAGCCTACCAAATCTATTCCAGTTGCCACCCGTGAAAATCGGTGTGCCGGGTCTAGGTGGCTCTATTTCCACAGCAGGAAATGTCATGTTCGTAGGTGCAACTCAGGATAACTATTTACGCGCATTTAATGTGAGTAATGGTAAACAACTTTGGGAAGCACGTTTGCCGGCAGGTGGACAGGCGACCCCAATGACTTATGAGATCAATGGCAAGCAATATGTGGTGATTATGGCAGGTGGTCATGGTTCATTTGGCACTAAGATGGGGGACTATCTGGTGGCTTATGCATTACCCGATTCCAAATAAACATCAAGACAGTTAAATAAATGGAAAAGCTCAGATTAATTCTGGGCTTTTTTCTAAAAATCGACTTATAAAATGTCTTATCAATAAAATCGTTATTAAATATCCAAAAAAAGCATTTTGTTGATGAATCAAAGCTCGTTATGCTATCCGCCTTTACAATGAATCTACTAGCCATACGCCATGTATTTATATACTGATTTCGATCAACAACTGGTCAATGAACGTGTTGCTCAGTTCCGCGATCAAACAGAACGCTATCTTGCTGGAAAGCTTACCGAAGATGAATATCGTCCATTGCGTCTGCAAAACGGTCTTTATGTACAACGTTACGCACCAATGCTTCGTATTGCCGTGCCGTATGGCTTAATGAACTCTACGCAACTGCGTAAAATTGCAGAAATTTCTACAGAATATGACCGTGGCTATGCACACGTATCTACACGTCAGAATATTCAATTGAACTGGCCTGCATTGGAAGATGTACCCGATATTCTCGCTGAATTGGCAACGGTACAAATGCATGCCATTCAAACTAGTGGTAACTGTATCCGTAATACCACCACTGACCAATATGCAGGTGTAGTCGCGGGTGAAATTGCAGATCCGCGTCCGACTTGCGAATTGATTCGTCAATGGAGTACCTTCCATCCTGAGTTTGCATTTTTACCACGTAAGTTCAAGATTGCAGTGTCAGCTCTTGAGGAAAAGGATCGTGCTGCGACCTCTTTTCATGATATTGGCGTATATATCGTCAAAAATGATGTGGGTGAAATCGGCTATAAAATCAAAGTCGGTGGTGGTTTGGGTCGTACTCCAGTCATCGGTAGCTTTATTCGTGAGTTCTTGCCACGTGAAGATTTAATTGCATATTTGGAAGCGGTATTACGTGTATATAATTTGCATGGTCGCCGTGATAACAAATATAAAGCGCGAATCAAAATTTTGGTGAAAGCCTTAACACCTCAAGTATTTGCTGAAAAAGTAGAAGCAGAATTTGCTCATACGCGTGAAACCTTAAAAATCCAGCCCGAAATTCTGGAAAAACTGGATCACGTGTTCACGCCTTTTGATTATCAAACCCTAGAGGATCAGGATTTAAGTACATTATTTGCTGAACATCCGAAATTTAAGCAATGGTTCAACGTTAATACATATGCACATAAGGTGAAAGGCTATCGTATTGTTACCATTAGCTTGAAACGTGCTGGTGTTGCACCAGGCGATATGACGACTGAAGAGATGAATTTGATTGCTGATTTGGCAGACAAATATACATTTGGTGAACTGCGTACCACGCATGAACAAAATATTTCTTTGGCAGATGTACCACAAAAAGATTTGTTTGAATTGTGGCAAACGCTTGAACAGCACAATATGTCACGTGCACATATTGGCTTTCTAACCGATATTATCTGTTGTCCAGGCGGGGATTTCTGTTCATTGGCCAATGCGAAATCGATTCCGATTTCAGAAGCGATTACTCGCCGTTTTGAAGATTTGGATACTATTTATAATTTGGGACAACTGGATTTAAATATCTCTGGTTGTATGAATGCCTGTGGTCATCACCATGTTGGTAATATCGGGATCTTGGGCGTCGATAAAAAAGGTGCTGAGTTTTATCAAATCACACTCGGTGGTAACTCAGATCATGATGCCTCGATTGGAGATATTTTGGGGCCATCATTTGCGGCTGAAGCAGTACCTGATGTGATTGAAGAAATTCTAAATACCTATCTTGATTTACGTACGGATAACGAACGCTTTATTGATACGTATCGTCGTGTTGGTATTCAACCATTTAAGGAGCGTGCATATGCTTAATCCAGCCTTACAGGTGCTGTTTAAAGATGGCACGATCGCAGACAATACTTACCAATTGATCGCTGAGGATGAAGTGCTTCCTCAGGGTGATGTTGTTGTGAACACTGCACAACTTGATCAATTAGCGAATATTCAGGGTAAAAAAGCGCTTTATATCACCGTTGATGATTCTCCTGAAACCCATGAATTTCCACTTCATGATTTAGATGCAATTTTTATTGAATTTGCAGGATTCAATGATGGTCGTGGTTATTCATTTGCTGCACTTTTACGCCGTCAAGGTTATCAAGGCGAGTTACGTGCGGTTGGAGATATTTTTAAAGATGTCCTGAACTATTTAAAACGCTCTGGTTTTGATAGTTTTGTGGTAAAAGAAGGCAAAGATATTCATGAGGCGGCGGCAGGTTTAAATGATTTTAAACATCCGTATCAGGCTTCAACTGCGGTGGTACAAGCGGAATATCAGACAGGATCGGAATTAGATTTTTAATGATATGGTAAAAGCTGAACTTAGGTTTGGCTTTTTTATTCTCATTTTAGAAAATTAAAAACCGTATTCTCAAAAGAATACGGTTTATTTTTTTAATGAAGATTAAGCTTTTAATTTTGCTAGTAATTCTTCTTTAGTTAAGTTAACGGATTCAGCATCAGTACGACCTTTATATTCAAAAGTACCTGCATCCAGTCCTTTTTCACCGATAACAATACGATGTGGAATACCTGTCAATTCAAGATCCGAAAATTTAACTCCAGGACGTTCATTGCGATCATCAAGCAGTACATCATAGCCTTGAGCTTGTAACTCCGTATAAAGTGCTTCTGCTGCTTCGAGCATTTTTGGTGATTTATGCGCATTCATTGGTACGATTGCGATTTCAAACGGTGCGATAGCAGAAGGCCAGATAATGCCTTTATCATCGTAGTTTTGTTCTATTGCCGAGGCTACAACACGTGTTACGCCAATTCCATAACACCCCATCGTCACAGTGAGTGGCTTACCGTCATCACCCAAAACGGTACAGTTAAGTGCTTCAGAATATTTTTGACCTAACTGGAAAATATGACCAACTTCGATGCCTCGTTTGATTTGGAGCACACCTTTTCCATCTGGAGATGGATCGCCATCAACCACATTCCGTAAGTCATAGACTTCGCTAAATTGTGCATCACGTTGCCAGTTTACACCTGTAGCATGTTTGTCAGCTTCATTTGCACCCGCAATAAAATCAGATAACACTGAAGCAGCACGATCAACAATGACAGTTACACCTTTTTCAACTAAGCCTTGTGGGCCCACATAGCCAGCAGTTAAACCGAGTTCTTGCAATTGAACTTCAGTGGCAAAAGTTAAAGGTGCTGCAATGCGTGGATGATGTTCCGCTTTAATTTCATTTAACTCATGATCGCCACGCAGAAATAGCGCAATCACAGGCACTTTGCCATTTTCATCGGCATTGCCTTGTACTAACAAGGCTTTTACCGAATGCTTAGGATCTGATTTTAAAAACCCACAAACATCTGCAATAGTTTTTTGATTCGGTGTGTCCACAATTGTCAATGCTTGTGTTGGAGCAGCACGTTCTCCAACGAGCACAGCTTCGGCTTTTTCTACATTTGCTGCGTAATCCGATTCAGTTGAAAATACGATATCATCTTCGCCACTATCGGCCAGTACATGAAACTCATGCGAACCTGAGCCACCAATTGAACCTGTATCGGCTTGTACAGGACGGAAATTTAGCCCTAATCGTGTGAAAATATGGCAATAAGTGTCATACATATTGTCATAGGTTTCTTGCAAAGAAGTCTGATCAACATGAAACGAATAAGCATCTTTCATGATGAATTCACGCGAACGCATCACGCCGAAACGTGGACGAATTTCATCACGGAACTTGGTTTGGATCTGATAGAAATTAACAGGTAACTGCTTATAACTTTTAAGTTCGTTGCGCGCGAGATCAGTAATTACTTCTTCATGTGTTGGGCCAAGCACAAAAGGATTGTCATGACGATCTTTAAAGCGTAAAAGTTCGGGACCATATTGGACATAACGACCTGATTCTTCCCAAAGACTCGCAGGTTGAGTCACGGGCATAAATACTTCAAGTGCGCCTGAACGGTTCATTTCTTCACGTACAATCGCTTCAACTTTATTTAACACACGTACACCCATCGGCAGCCAAGTGTATAAACCTGAAGCCAATTTACGAATCATCCCGGCTCGAAGCATGAGCTGATGCGAGATTACTTCTGCATCATTTGGGGTTTCTCTTAACGTTGCAAATAAAAAGCGGCTTGCGCGCATGGAAACTGTCCTAAAAATGGGCTCTTTAACAGAGCACGATAAAAACACAAGATTATACGATAAAAAATGAGATGAATATTTCACCTCATTGAACAAAGACCAGATTATGACATTAATTTGCGGGTTTGGCGCAACAAGAAATTTTTCAAATCATCTAAATAAGTAAAAATTACGGGCACGACTACAAGAGTAAGTAGCGTAGAGGTAATTACTCCACCAATGACCGCATGTGCCATTGGGGCACTTTGCTCTCCGCCTTCACCCAGTCCCAACGCCAGAGGAATCATCCCCATGACCATGGCGCTGGTCGTCATTAAGATAGGGCGCAAACGGGTTTTACCTGCCTGGATAATGGCATCATAACGGCTTTCACCGCGCTCCATTGCTTTTTTAATAAAGTCAATCAAGAGAATGGCATTTTTAGTGACCAGTCCCATTAACATGATTATTCCAATAATGGAAAACAGATTCATAGTGCTTTGAAATAAAAACAATGCCAGAAATACCCCAATCAACGATAAAGGCAAAGATGCCATAATCGCGGCAGGGTGGATAAAGCTGTTAAATTGTGAACCTAGAACAATATAGATGAACACAATTGATAGTGTAATCGCGGTCAATGCATAACCGGCTGATTCAGCCATGTCTGCATTGGCTCCTTGTGTATCAAAACTATATCCAGCCGGAAGCTTAAAGTTTTTTTGTAATTGATCAATGTCTTTACCAATATCACCTGCTGGACGACCAGAAGTATTGGCTTGAACCAGCACTTCACGTGCAAGATCTCGTCGATTGATTTGTGATGCACCCAAAGTTTGCTCAAATTTCGCGACGCTGGCAAAAGGCACTAAAATTGGTTGTCCATTCGCATCCGTTTTTGAGGACGTCAGATAGAGATTTTCCAGATCGCTGGGTAAGGCACGATTATGTTCGGCCAGTCGTAAATTGACATCATAAGTTTCACCGCGTTCATCTTGCCATGTCGTTACATCATCACCCGCGATCAACGGACGAATAATATTGGCGATTTGATTGACAGAAAGGCCGAGGTCACTTGCTAAAACACGATTAATTTGAATCGACAAGGTCGGTTTAGGTTCTTTCAATGAGCTTTCAAGATCAACCACGCCTTTGATTTTTTCCATTTCTGCCATAAAACGATCAGAAATATGTTGGAGTTCATCCAGATCTGGGCCTTTTATGGAAATCATAATCGGCTTTTGTCCTCCGGATACTGTTTCATCAGCTGAGGAAACAGAAGTAACACTGATACCAGCCACTCGTTTTAAGCGTTCACGAAATTCATTATTTAATTCGGTTAGACTTTGAGTACGTTCATTTCTAGGCGTAACGGTTACCCTTAAACTGGCATGATTTTTACCGCGGTCAGTAATGCCATTGACGACACCATAGGTAGATTTAACCTGCGGGTGCTGACGAATAATATGATTAACCTGATCCAGTTTAGCTTGAGTATAGGGTAAGGAAGCATCAACAGCTGTTTCAAACTTAATGCGGATTTCACCTTTATCTGGTGTAGGCACAAATTCAGTACCGATTAGCTTTGATAATCCTAGGGCTCCGATTAAAGAGGCAATCGCAATTAAAAGCGTAAGAAAACGAAATCTTAAAGCAAGTTTGAGCAAGTGTTCATAGACATGACTTAAGTTGTCTAGCTTTTGAGAAATCCAATTAAAAAAGCGTTTGATCCGACTCGGTGGTTTGTTGGTTTTTTTCTCCTGCCAATGCGCTGATAGCATTGGATCTAGAGTAAAACTGACAAACATGGAAATGAGCACTGCGGTACTTACCGTTACCCCAAACTGATAGAAAAAGCGGCCAATAATTCCACCCATAAACGCGACAGGTAAAAACACGGCAACAATAGTTAGCGTGGTTGCCAAAACCGCCAATCCAATTTCTTTGGTTCCGTCTAAAGCAGCGGTCACATGGTCTTTGCCCATTTCACTATGACGAACAATATTCTCCCGTACTACAATCGCATCATCAATGAGTAAACCAATACAAAGCGATAATGCCAACAGTGTCATCATGTTGATGCTAAAACCAAAAGCCCAGATAAAAGTAAGGGTTCCGAGTAAAGCAATAGGTAAGGTCAACCCTGTAATGACAGTTGAACGGAAAGAGCCTAAAAATAGTAAAACAATTAAAACAGCCAGTAACGCGCCTTCAATAATGGTACGCGCTACATCTTTAATCGAAGCGCGAATCCCTTTTGAACTATCGACCACCACATTTAAACTTGCGCCCTGAGGGAGCTGGGACTTAATTTTATCTAACACTTTATATGTGTTATCTACCACCTGAATGACGTTAGCATCAGAGCTTCGCAAAATATCAACAGCCACGGCTGGCTTTCCATTCAGATAAGCACCTGTTTCTAACTCGGCCTGACTGTCTTCTACTTTTGCAATCTGTTTAAGATAAATCGGCGATCCATTTTTATTGGCCACCACTAAATCACCAAATCCGTGTGGATAAATCACTTTGGATTGAATTTCGATAACCAGTTCAGAGTCAGGTTGTTTAAGTGATCCGCCGGGAATTTCCACATTTTCATTTTTTAAGGTATTAATCACCTGATCAATACCAATACCATAGCTTTGTAATTGTTGCGGATTAATTTCAATACGAATTTGACGTTTGGCATCACCCAGTAAATTAACGGTTCCAACGCCCGGCACCGTTCTGAGTTGAGGTAAAATCCGTTGATCCAGATAAGAGCTAAAATCACGCAATGACATAGAACCTGATTCAAATACCACTGACATAATCGCATTACTGGCAGGGTCATAGCGTTCCACAACGGGATCTTCTATTTCATCACGAAAATCTGACTTGACTACTGCAATTTTATCGCGAACATCCTGCGCTGCTACGCTAGAGGGAACATCCAAATTAAATTCAGCAATAATCATCGACAATCCTTCACTGGATTGCGAAGTAATTTGTTTTAGTCCAGATATCGTATTGATCTGATCTTCGAGTTTTTTTGTAATTTCAGATTCGACTGCTTCAGGCGACGCGCCAGGATAATTGGTGTACACCACAACAAAAGGAAAATCGACATCAGGAAATTCTTCTACCCCCATACGTTGCCATGATGCCAAACCCAAAACCATCAGACAAATCATCATCATGATGGTAAAGACGGGGTATTTGACACTAATTCGGGTAAACCACATATCTATTTAATCCTGAAAAATCATTCTTTTATTTATCTTTGGCAAATGCGTTTTGATCTGAATTTGAAAAGATCACGGATTTATTTTCATCGGCATTATCAAATTTAATCCGACTAATTGCATCATTATTTTGTAGACCTGAAACGATTGCTTTATTCTCAGCAAAGCGTTTTTCTAATACTTGAATATTGATTTTACGGAGTTTTTGCTGGCGAACCACCCATACATAAGGGGCATGGTCGATACTTTGAACGCTATCCAATGGAATGATTTGTCCCTGAATCTGATCTTGATTCAAGATAAAACCTTCTATAAAAGCACCGATACTGAGTGAGTTAATAGCTTCACTCGGTTTGGCAAAAAATTCTATTTGCCGACTGACTTGATCCGCTACGGGTGAAACACGAGTTAAAACCGCATTGTGAGGAGTTTGATTCCCCTGAATGGTGTATTGAATCTTTTGGCCGATTCGTAATGCAGATTGTTGCTCTAGAGGCAGTTTGGCCTGAATTTCTAATTGTTCAGGATTGACGATTTCAAATAATGTTTGGCCTGCTGAAACTGTTTGACCAGGTTCTACCTCACGTTTAGTAATGATTCCATCAAGAGGGCTACGAATAATGCCATCCTGATCGGCTTTCTGGGCAATATTTAAATTTGCCTTTTGTGCATTTACTGTTTCGAGCTGGGCTTTGTAATCCACCTGGCTTTGTTCATATTCAACACGTGAAATAAAACCCTGATCTAAAAGTCTTTTTTTACGTTGCATTAGATTATGTGATAGTTCAGCTTGAGCCTGAGCAGATGCCAAATTGGCTTGTGCTTGTGCTAAACGCGCAGCATTATCCTGATTGTTTAAGCGCACTAAAACTTGGTCTTTTTTGACCCGCTGTCCTACATCGGCATTGACTTGAGTTGCTGTGGCGGAAACCTGTGCCTGAATCGAGCTTTGCTGGGTAGCACGAATAGTGCCTGTAAAGGCCGTTTTACGTTCAAGCATGCCAGTCGAGACTTCAACTAGATCTTGTTGAATAACATCAATCGTCTCAGGGGAGTGGGGCTGTGCGGTTTCTGAGGTAGATGTAGAGCGATTACAAGCTGTTAAAACAAAGCTAAAGCTAATTAAACATAGTACAGGAATATAAAACGTAGTGCGTGACACTTTGCGCATGCCTACCCATCCTTAAATTAATGACATTCGTTGTTTTATTTGGTGTCAGGATTATAACGATTATTCCAGTGCTTTTAAGCGCTCAATAATGTTGGAATAATGTTCCTGTGTTGTACGATAGCTAGTTTGCAGACTTGAGATATTCTTTTTGATATTACTCATATTCTGTTCATTCTGATCAAGCTGATCTTTTAGACGCTGTGGAAGACTACTCTCACCTTTGCGTAAATATTCCATTTCTTGACGTTTAAACATAATCCGGTCACTTTGCAATTGTTTCAACTGATCTTGCTGTGACATGATTTGTTTTTTTATGGCTAACAATGCCTGATTTTGCTTTTCAGTTGCGATTGCTACATTTCCATAGGCACGTTTGAGTTTTAAATCTTGCTCTCTTTGACGAGCTTGGGCTTCTCGTTGGCTCGACTGGCGTAAATCTGCTTCGGCATTGTAGGGCTTATTTCTGCGAATCACCTGCATATTACTGTCTAAAGCTTCATAGCCATAACGGATATGGGCAGGTGTTACAGAACTGCTGATATTGGCAATACCTTTTTGATCGTAGTAGCGATACCAAACGGCGCGAGGTTGTGCATTGGCCGCGTAAACAAAAGACATCCACAGAAGTAGTCCGAATGCAATAATGGAACGACGAGTCATCTGTTTGGATCGTTCCAGCAGCTTTCGAGATCTCATTCGACTGTTCATGCCCTTCCCCAAATTAAAGTCGACTAAATTACTTATTTTTAAATAATAATATCGTTATATTAGTTGTAAATTATCCAATTAAAAATAGGAATAACTCAAAAAAAAATCATAAGTCGTTTTAAAGTGTGATTGGTTTGGAGATATTCGTGGAAAGTGTGTTTGAACATCAAAAAACCTTCATTGAAAACGCAAGTAATTATATGTTAAAAAAGGTCATAATCTGTAAAAACAATGAAAGCCCCTATGATCGGCTATAATCATTTTCAGTTATTGTCTGCATTGAATAAATGGGGAAAGGGTCACTAAATGGAAGAAAAATTTCAAAACCTTAAAGTCATGGTAATTGATGATTCAAAAACCATTCGTCGCACGGCCGAAACTTTACTGCAACGTGAAGGATGTGAGGTCATTACTGCGGTTGATGGCTTTGAAGCATTATCAAAAATTGCTGAGGCAAATCCTGATATTGTCTTTGTAGATATCATGATGCCGCGCCTAGATGGTTATCAAACCTGTGCCTTAATTAAGAATTCACAGAACTATCAGAATATCCCTGTAATTATGCTGTCGAGTAAGGATGGTTTATTCGATCAAGCCAAAGGCCGTATTGTGGGTTCCGATGAATATTTAACCAAACCTTTTAGTAAAGATGAATTATTAAACGCTATTCGAAATCACGTAAACACATAAATTAAAGAAAACGTTGGGGAATAAAATGGCACGTATTTTAATTGTAGATGACTCGCCAACTGAAACATTTCGATTTAGAGAAATATTAACAAAACACGGTTTTGAGGTTATTGAAGCATCCAACGGTGCAGATGGTGTGACCATGGCACAGGCAGAGCAGCCTGATCTGGTTCTTATGGATGTCGTAATGCCTGGGGTAAATGGTTTTCAAGCGACTCGCGAAATTAGCCGTGGTGATAATACCAAACATATTCCAGTGGTGATTGTAAGTACTAAAGATCAGGCAACAGATCGTGTATGGGGAAAACGTCAGGGTGCTAGAGACTATCTGACCAAGCCGATTGATGAAAGTAAATTGATAGAAGTGATTCAGCAAAATCTCAATCTAGGATAGTCACTATGGCAGCAAATGGATTTATCGAATTGCTTCGATTGGCAAAACGTGGCAATCGAAGCTACGCCTCCAATCAAAACGAAGTAAACCGATGGTCAGGTATTGCCTTTGAGATGATGGGACAATATTTTGTTGCGCCTTTGGGAGAAGTCACAGAAGTGATTTATCCCCCTAAATATACACCCGTACCCAACGCACAAGTCTGGGTGAGGGGGTTGGCTAATATTCGGGGGAGACTGCTCTCAGTTTCTGATTTAACACATTTTGTGTCTGGACAACGTTCTCAGTTTTCGCCTACTCAAAAAGTGTTATGTATCAGTCACAATGACCATTATGTCGGTTTGGTTGTGGATCAGGTTCTTGGGATTCAGCACTTTAACAAGCGCAGTTTTTTTTCTAAAAGTGATGAGCTGGATCAAAAATTAAAAGATTACTGTCAAGGTTATTTTTATCAGCATAACCAGCGTTGGCATGTCTTTTTGTTTAGTCAGCTGCTGAAAAATCCACAGTATATGAATGCTTCAGCAAGATTTATAAATTAAATTCCTACGCAATCAAGTCAAAACGCGTATTCAGGAGAGAAGCTGCATGGGCTTTAAACTAAAAAAGAAAAACACAGCTGAAAGTGCGGTTAAGAAAAACGGTTCTGCATTTTTTGCGAAAATACAGGCTCAGATTGATCAATTTTCACGTCTATTTGGGGAAAGTGAAAAATCTAAACCAATCATTTATGCTGCCATTATCTTTTTATTTCTGGCAATCCTTACGCTGATTTACTTGTTTTATAGCGTACCGCGTAACAATGAATTGACACGTAGTCTGGGGCAATTACGTTTATTGTCACAAACTATTCCACGTCAGGCAACAGATGCAACTGCTTCTGGCTCACCTGATATGATTGCTAATCTGAAAAAATCGCAAGAACAATTCGCGCAAAATCTGGAAAATGTCCAAGATATTTACGGAACATCTTCAGAGGAATATAAAAAGGTTGATCAACTCTGGAAAAATGTATCCACCAATGTAGAGTTGATTACCTCGCAACAAAAACTTATCAATCAACTATACGACACCAATATTGCAATTGGTGAGTCAATTCCAGGGATTCAGGCTGAATACAACCTGATGGTTGACCAAATGGCACGTCTAAATATGCCAAGTAGTCAGGTAGTAATTGCTAAAAACCAAGTATTCATTGCAGAACGTATTCTTCGTTCGATTGGTTCTGTGTTGGTTGGCACTGAAAATGCCCGTGCATCAGCCGACGATTTCAGTGCGGATATTGAAACCTTTGGTGCTTATCTTAACGCGCAGTTAAATGGCAGCACAGATTTAGGTGTAGAGCGTATTGGTGATGCAACCTTACGTGAATCAGTCGAAAGCATTAAATCTGAATATGATGAAGTATTAAAAACTGCTGCATCTACAGTATTTAAAAATGCCAATCAGATTGTTAAAGTCCGTCAAGCGTCTTCACAGATTTTCTCTCAATCAGATGAGATGCTGAAATCCTTGAATAACCTTTCAGACAAGGCAGATTCTGGCTGGTCAAGTATTATTCCAGCAGTTTTATTACTGTTATTCCTAGGTGGTTTTACTTATACCATTCTGAAACTCTTGTCTTTGCGTAGTGCAATGGATAAAACCCGTGTAACGCGTTTACAGGATGAGTATGACCGTAACCAGAATGCGATTTTACGTTTATTGGATGAAATTGCAGATTTGGCGGATGGTGACTTACGTTCGTATGCAACAGTATCAGAAGACTTTACTGGAGCAATTGCTGACTCGATCAACTTTGCGATTGATCAGTTACGCGATCTGGTTTCGCGTATTACCGATACTTCTCAGGAAGTGGCACGTTATACACAGGATACTCAAACCATTACCAATCAGTTGGCTGAGGCATCTGAACATCAGGCACAGGAAATTGCAGGTGCTTCTGCCGCGATTAACGAAATGGCGGTGTCGATCGATCAGGTATCTGCCAACGCGGCTGAGTCTGCTGAGGTTGCTGAGCGTTCGGTACAAATTGCATCCAATGGCGCCGATGTTGTAAACCGTTCTATTGTCGGGATGGATACCATTCGTGAACAGATTCAGGAAACGTCTAAACGGATTAAACGTTTGGGTGAGTCGTCTCAGGAAATTGGAAATATTGTCTCACTGATTAACGATATTGCTGACCAAACCAACATTCTGGCATTGAATGCTGCGATTCAAGCATCGATGGCGGGCGAAGCTGGTCGTGGTTTTGCCGTGGTCGCCGATGAAGTACAGCGTCTAGCAGAACGTTCGGCTTCTGCAACCAAGCAGATTGAAGGTCTGGTTAAAACCATTCAGACAGATACCAATGAAGCGGTTATTTCAATGGAGCAAACGACATCTGAGGTTGTGCGTGGAGCTAACTTGGCGAAAGATGCGGGCGTGGCGCTGGACGAGATTCAAAGCGTATCCAGCAATTTGGCAAAACTGATTGCAAACATTTCCAATGCTGCAAAACTTCAGTCTGCATCTGCGAGCCATATTGCTAATACCATGAATGTTGTACAGGAAATTACTTCGCAAACAACGACAGCAACCTTTGATACAGCGCGTTCAGTTTCTGAACTAGCCAATATGGCAGAGTCATTACGTGAGTCTGTATCAGACTTTAAACTGCCGGACTAAGCTTTAAATAACATTTTAGGGCAGACTTTGGACTGCCCTAAATTAAAAATGCATCGTCAAGATGGCTTCTTGAGAAGGAAGTCACTTGCGTGATGGTGGTAGATCAAGTTTCACCATCAAGGGTGGATAAACGAAAGAAGCCTTCGTTATGAAAGAAATATTAAAACATTTTGTTGAAACAATAAGCTTGCCTGAAGATAGTTATCTTGATCAGGATGCCGAAATTCTTGAAATTTTTATTGAAGAACTAGAAGAAATTTTTCAAGAATTGGACCAACTTATTCCACAGTGGCTAGTTCAGCCCAATGAACACAAACTTTTAGTAGAAGTTCGCCGTCATTTTCATACCCTTAAAGGGTCTGGACGTATGGTGGGAGCAAAGTCATCTAGTGAGTTGGCGTGGACAGTAGAAGAAACGCTGAATCGAATTATTGCGACAACATTACCATTAAACTCAGATTTACAGCGCTATGTTCAAACAGCGTTTAATCTCTATCGCTTTAAATTTTATGATGATTTTAAAAATGTACAGGCGCATGCACTAGATATTCGTCCTTTGATTCTATTAGGGCAGCAATTACAACAGCAACAGGGTGTTGAACCTGCTTTGGAAGAATTGCTCATTTTAGCTGAACAGTTGAATACTTCAGCTGTTACGACAGGACTGGAAATTCAGGAAGAACAGGCGACAGCCGCTGAAAGTCCAGTTGAATTCGTGCCTGCGATTGATGCAGATCAAAATACTGAGATTGTTGCTACTGATGACGGTTTGATTAAAGAAACCTTGGCGATTTTCCTTGAAGAAGCAGAAGAACATTTACAAACAGTGGATGCTTTTTTGCAGCAGGATGCGCCAACTGATCAAAGCTATAATCAGTTGATTCGTGCCTTGCATACTTTGCGGGGCAGTTCATCAATGGCCCATATTCAGCAAGTATTTGACGCGAGTAGTAAAGTTGAAACCCTGTTTAAAACACTTATGCAGGATGAGCTCGAATCTACTTCTAATGAAACGGCCTTACTTACGCATTATGCTGAGTTCGTTCGTGATTATTTACATACGTTACATCAGCAAGGTTCTCAGCAACAGCTTGATAAAATTGATCAGAAATTTAATCAGGCGTGGGAGAATTATGGCTTTAATATCGAAGAAATTGCCCATGAAGCACAGCATCCGCAAGGTGTAGTGACCTCGTTATTGCAACTAGAGATTGAAAATTTACTCAATGCAGATTATGAGTTTGAAAAACGTGCCAAACATGAATTCCCAGCTTATATTCAACAATTGCTTCATGAAGCAGTGTCTTTAATTGAACATACTCCTAATCGTGCTTCGCAGGGCGTACATGACTATTTATTGCAATTGAGACCCGCGTATGAGGCGCTATTGCAAAAACCAGCTTTACTGAATATTGATTTCGCCTTTGATATTTTTGGACAAGCACATCAGCAGGTCATTCATTTATTTGATATTTTGGCAGCAGGGCAACGTGTAAGCCTGGGACAAGAGCAACAAAGCATTCTTAATGAATTGCAGGATTTTGTTCAACAAGACATAGAAACTACTCTTGCTGAAATTGAAGGAGAGTCTGTTTCAAATCCTGAACAGCAAATTGAACCAGTTGAGCAAATACCAACCTTAGAGCCAGTTACTTCACCATTTGATTTGTCTCAAATTTCTGCGCGTATTCGACAGGATCATCAGTACATCGATGCTGAACAGGCCAATCGTAATTTTGATGCAGACCTTCTGGATATCTTTCTTGAAGAAGCAGATGAATTGTTAGTAGGTATTGATGCGGACTTAAATACTTGGTCTCAGCAACAAAGTAATACTTCGGCGCTAAATAATCTGATGCGTTATTTGCATACCTTAAAAGGTGGGGCAAATATGGTTCAGGCGACGCATATGGGTTTAATTGCGCATGAATTAGAAACGATTTATGAGCGATTGATTAATGGGCAAATACATTCATCTGCCAATTTAATCCAGATTATTCGTCTGGTACAGGACGATATCGCCGATCGTATTCAAACTTTACGTGATCAAGCTGTCGATTACCCTGCAACTGAAGTGCTTGAGTTACTTCAGAACATTGAACAAGTTTTACAAGGTGTGCCACAGCAATCGGAGCCTGCTGCAATCACTGAGATTGAAACAGATGAAATTGCGTTTGAAGATCAAATTTTAGAGACACAAAATAAAGTTTTTGTTGAGGAATCAGCCACTGATGTAATTGAGTCCACATTTATTGCGGAATCTGCGCTGGTGGATGAGTCGGAATCTGTAGCGCTTGATGAACAAGTATTGGATTCTGTTTCAATTGTATCGAACGATGAAAATAATGAGCAGCAACATAGTTCAAATTCTGATGCAGATGTAGAAGAGATTGTTGCATACCCTCAAGATTCTGATCTGGATGATGTTCAGTCTTTGGTCGAAGCGACATTCTATGAAGAAGCCGAAGAATTACTTGAAACTGCGCATCAATTACTGCAACGCTGGTTTGATGACCGTGCTAATCGTAGCGTTTTGCTCCAGTTACAGCGTACTGTACATAGCCTGAAGGGCGGTGCACGTATGGCAGAATTAGAACCTGTGGCTGTCATTGCTTCGCATCTGGAAAATGCATTTGAGCAATTTGGTGTTAAAAACTTTAGTTCAAATGCTTATGACCATTTGTTATTGACTGCATTTACCTGGTTGAAACAAGCCATTTTTGAACGTTCTTACAATAATTACGATGGTTTAAAACATACGCTGGAACGTCTTGAGTTCGTTGATACCAATGCGCAAATTCCAAGCAAGCTGGCTCGAGCGGATTTATTCTCGCAAGAACAGGTTATGGAATTTGTACAGGGTGATGGCACAGAACCGCCATCCATGCTAGGTGAGTGGGACAATACTGTTCAGGTTGATGACTCAAATGAAATGATCCGTGTTTCTGCGGATCTGATTGAAAAAATGATTAACCTCTCTGGTGAAAATGCCATTAACCGTTCCCGTATTGAAATGGATCTGGGGCAGTTGGGCAATACATTGGTGGAAATGGAACTTGCTATTCAGCGTCTAGCAGATCAGCTACGTCGAATGGAAGGTGAGTTGGAAAGTCAGATCATTGCCAAGCATGGTACAGAAAACTCGCGTTATACCGACTTTGATCCTTTAGAAATGGATCAATATTCATCTCTGAATCAATTGTCGAAGTCGCTTGCCGAATCTGCATCGGATCTGGTGGATTTTAAAACCACGTTATCCGACAAAATTCGTGATACCGAAGGCCTGTTGTTACAACAGTCACGTATTCAGGCTGAAATTCAGGAAAGCCTAATGCGTACCCGACTGGTCCCTTTCTCTCGGTTATTACCGCGATTACAGCGTATTGTCCGTCAGACTGCAACGACTCTAAATCGTCCTGCTGAATTAGTTGTGCAAAATACGGAAGGTGAATTGGATCGCACTATTTTAGAGCGTTTGGTGACACCACTTGAACATATGCTGCGTAACGCAGTCGATCATGGTTTGGAAGATCGTGACGAACGTTTGAAGCTGGGTAAACCAGAAACTGGTCGAATTGAACTAAATATTAGCCGTCAAGGAACCGACGTTCTGGTTAGTTTTAGCGATGATGGTAAAGGAATTGAAGTTGAGAAAATCAAAGCCAAAGCTTTACAAAATGGCTTGATGACCGCAGATCAAAAACTCGATGCACAGGAAATTTTGCAATATATTTTCCACCCAGGTTTTAGTACAGCCACTGCAGTCACTCAGATTTCAGGTCGTGGTGTTGGGCTAGATGTGGTGCAAAGTGGGATTAAAGCCTTAGGTGGCCATGTCAGTGTTGAGTCTAAACTTGGTTCAGGAACTACCTTTACCATTCGCGTTCCAACCACTGTAGCGGTGAGTGATGCCTTAATGGTGAAAGTCGGCGATCAACAATTTGCCTTGCCTTTGGCTCAGATTGATCGAATTGTACGGATTGCACCTTCAACTTTAGAGCAGTATTTTAATGGACAGGATGACTATTTTAATATTGATAACACACCATATCGCTTACGCTATCTGGCTGAGTTCGTAGCTAACCAACCTGTTCCAAAGCTTTCAGGTGTTGCACATTCACTACCCGTATTATTGGTCAAAGGTGCGCATGGGCAGACCATCGCTTTACTGGTCGATCAATTAGTTGGTTCACGGGCGCAAATTGTGGTGAAACCGATAGGTCAGCAATTTGCAAGTATTGGAACTGTGGCAGGCGCGACGATTCTAGGTGACGGTCATGTCTGTCTGATTCTAGATGGGCAAAATATTGCGCGGCAGATTCAGGCGACACAGCGTAATAAACAGCTTATTGAGGGTAGAGAAAAAACACGGCATACCGATGAGCGTCGTCTAGTCATGATAGTTGATGACTCTGTAACGGTACGCAAAGTTACCTCGCGCTTATTGGAACGTCAGGGCTTTGATGTAGTCACTGCTAAAGATGGTGTTGATGCCATGGAGCAGCTTGAAAATGTCAAACCAGATTTGATGTTGCTGGATATTGAAATGCCGCGTATGGATGGTTTTGAGGTCACAAATCTTGTACGTCATCATGAATTACATCAAGACATGCCAATTATCATGATTACATCTCGTACAGGTGAAAAACATCGTGAGCGCGCCTTGTCATTGGGAGTGAGTCATTACATGGGTAAACCTTTCCAGGAAGCTGAGTTACTGGCCAATATTGAAGATTTACTCGAAACACGTTCAGGGAGTTACTGATGAGCTCAGATAAAACTGTAGTGACACAGATTGATCAACAGGAACTTCAGCATTTAATTACAGTTTCAACTGGATTTATTGATGCGTATATTATTGAGTGTCATGATCGGGTGCCAATGCTATTACCGCAAAATATTGTACTCTCTGCTCTGGATACCAAAGCAGATGCGCAGTCAATTGAATGGCATGATTTAAAACTACCTGTTTATGCTGTTACTCATCCGACAGCAACAGATGGTGTGGCATTGGTAATTGAAGGTGATGATGTAGCGCAACGGTTTGCTTTGATGTGTAATAACATGCCGCAATCCATTCGCTTGCGTATCTCAGAAGTGGTCGATGAGGAAAATGTTGAATCCAATCCCATGGTATTTAAGCAGGTAAAAATTGCAGATCAACACTTTCATGTGCCTAATTTGGAAAATATTCAAAAAAGTTTAGGGATTTTATAATCTAACATGCTCTAAAGAACAAACCCCAGTTCAAATAACTGGGGTTTGTTTTATGTGTGAGGATTAAGGCCAAATAATGAGATCTGATGATGGTTTTTTTCATGATGTGCTCCTAAGAATCAATTGATATGAATTTATTTATCCCAAGTTGTCGACTTTAACATCTGCTTGGTTTGTTGCCGTTCACGTCGATGTTGTGCTTTAGGCTTTTCCGTTTCGTGCATCCCACCTTTATGCATCAAAGGTGATAAAGCAACCTGATTTCTGATTTTTACGTTAGGTAACTTAGCGAGTTTCATTTATGACCTCTGGGTTAAATTATCCTTTAATACAAAGGACTTGTTTAAGCGTATGTACCACTTCAACCAAATCAGTCTGATTAGCCATGACTTGGTCAATGTTCTTATACGCTGCTGGAATTTCATCAATAACGCCTGCGTCTTTACGGCATTCAATCCCTTGAGTTTGTTCAATCAGATCTTGTTGATTAAACAAATGTTTGGCTTTATTACGGCTCATTTTACGTCCAGCGCCATGTGAGCAGGAGCAAAAGGATTCCGGATTTCCTTTGCCGCGAACGATATAAGAGCAAGCCCCCATAGAACCTGGAATGATTCCAAGTTCACCTTCACCCGCACGAATAGCACCTTTGCGGGTAATGAATAAGTTTTCGCCATCATGTTGTTCATAACTAACATAATTATGGTGGCAATTAATGGCTTCTTTGGTCAGTTGAAATGGTGGTAATAAGGGGCGAATTGCTTCTAAAATTAAACGCATCATCTCGCGACGGTTTTCATAAGCATAAGCCTGTGCCCATTCCACGGCTTCCACATAATCATCAAAGCTGGTTGACCCTTCTGCAAAGTAACTTAAGTCTTTATCTGGAACATGACCAAAACGATCTTGCGCTTCTTTTTTGGCTAGCTCAATAAAATAAGTCCCAATGACATTCCCCAGACCACGACTGCCTGAATGCAACATGATCCAGATATCCTGATTTTCATCCAGACAGAGTTCAATAAAGTGGTTACCACCGCCCAAAGTTCCTAATTGCTTTTGCCAAGTCATATCAAACTTTCGTAACATTCGAACTAAACCAGAATGTTTGGTAATAATAGGTTTTAGCCCTTTGTCGAGAGGCGTTAGGGTAGACGCTTTGGCTTTCACCTGCTTATGTAGATCAAAGCCCACAGGTACTTTGCGTTCAATGGCATTGCGTAAAGCTGAAAGGTTGTCCGGAAGTTGACTACTTTTTAGATTTAAGCGAATTGCGTTCATCCCGCAACCGATATCTACGCCTACCGCAGCAGGAATAATCGCATTTTTGGTTGGAATGACACTACCAACGGTTGCCCCTTTCCCGACATGCACATCTGGCATGACTGCGATGTGGGAATGAATAAATTGCAATTGCGCCATTTTATGAAGTTGTTCAATACTGTCATTATCTATATCTTGGGTGAAGATTTTGACTGGCACCCCATAAGCTGCATCTGCATTTAAAATTTTTTGTATGCTCATACAATCTGTCCGTTTCATTGTTTAAATCTGTCCGAACAGGCATAAAAAAACCTAGCGAATGCTAGGTTTATGTGCATTCGGACAAGTCATCATTGATACTTGTCCGTGAGCTGACAACGTGCCAATGATTAGTAGTAGTTATCCTGTAAAGCTGGCATGTTGTTACTCCTATAAAATGGCAGTTTCAATTAAAGCTGCGTCAATGGTTGAATCTTGATCGTCATCATAATCCTTTCTTTTTAAAAGTCAAGCTACTCAAAATCAAGGAATTGAACAATGGCCTACACAGTGAAAAAATTAATCCTGATCTGGTTTGAGATTCATTTCATGATAGGGCACCAGTTTGGTTTTATGTTTCCATTTATAGCTTAGCCAAATCACCAGAAAAAGAGGAATACTGATATAAGTGGAAAGTAAACCCACCCAATCAATTTTGCCACCTAAAACAGCTTGGTAGTTTTGTCCCAAAATAATAATCGAACATAAAATAAAAGCAAACCATGGCGCAAAGGGAAAGAATTTGGCTCGATATGCCAGATCTTCAAGTCTATGACCTTGAGCCAGATAACCTTTGCGAAAACGATAGTGTGAAATGGCAATGCCAAGCCAAACAATAAACCCACACATGCCCGACATATTTAACAGCCAGTTAAATACTGCCTGCTCTCCAATAAATGTGGTCAGGAAGCATAACGCCGCAATGGCTGTTGTGGCATAAAGCGCATTCATAGGTACACCGCGTGGATCCAATTTTGAGAACCATTTTGGTGCGCGACCTTCACGAGCCATGTCAAACAGCATTCGGGTTGAAGAATACATGCCTGAATTACCTGCCGATAAAATAGCAGTTAAAATCACGGCATTCATCAGACTTGCGGCAAAGGCAAAACCCACCTTTTCATAGAGCAAGGTAAAAGGAGAAAGGGCAATATCACTACTAGACGCTGCTTGTAACAGACGTGGATCATCATAGGTAATTAATGTACCAATGATAAAAATACATACGATATAAAACAGTAAAATCCGCCAGAAAATCTGTTTAATGGCAAGTGGAATAGTGCGTTTCGGGTCTTTAGATTCACCTGCTGCAACGCCAACCATTTCAGTGCCTTGAAAAGAGAATCCTGCAATCATGGCAACGCCAATCATGGCCTGTAATCCGCCAACAAAAGGTGCATCTTTATATGTCCAATTACCAAAAGTAGCCATGCCAGGCGTCATCATAATTTTGATGATCATGGAAAAACCAATAATGATAAAGGCAATGATGGCAACGACTTTGACCATGGAAAACCAGAACTCACTTTCTCCAAAGCCCTTCACCGTCATAGCATTGATTGCAAAAATCACAACCAGAAAAATGGCACTCCAATAAAAACCCGGTAAGTCTGGAAACCAGAATTTCATAATGAGCTGGACCGCAACCAATTCAAAGGCAACAGTAATAGCCCAGTTGTACCAATAGTTCCAGCCTAATGCAAAACCAAAACCATCTTCGACGTAACGGCTACCGTAGGTAAAAAATGCACCCGAAGTTGGATTATGAGTTGCCAACTCGCCCAAGCTGGTCATTAGGAAGTAAATCATTACGCCAATTAGTGCATAGGCAAGCAGAGCTCCGCCTGGCCCAGCATTGGCAATAGTTGAACCTGAAGCAAGAAATAAGCCGGTACCGATGGAACCGCCAATAGCGATCATATTTAAATGACGAGCACCCAGCTTTCGCTGAAGCTTTTCAGGTTGAATCGTTTCACTCATGAAAATTCCTTAGTCATTGGGATGCTTGGGCATAGAGCACTTTGAATCCTTGTTGATCTGCAAGGATGTTGCAGCGACCAAATTGTTGTTCTATCAAAAGGGCATAATTTAAAAAACGGTTCGCCACAATCCACAATTCACCATTTATGGTCAAATGCTGTTTGGCTTGCTTGCATAGACCTTCACTGGCGGCATAGTCAGTATGAATTCCCTGATGAAAAGGAGGGTTGCTGACAATTGCATCTAGTTGAGGGGGTGCATCATGAATCCCCGTGACTGCCTGAATATGAAGCTGTTCTAAATTAAGTCCATTTCGATGAAATGTCATTTCAGTGGAGCATAGTGCAAAGGCATCAACATCTAGCGCATAAATTTCATTTTTGCTATTTAATTTTGCCAAATACGCGCTAATTACACCTGCACCGCAACCAAAGTCGGCAAGTTTACCCGATTTTATATTATTTAGATAAGGTAAAAGAATGGCGGTTCCAACATCTAAATGATTTTGACTGAACACGCCGGGTAGAGCGCAGATCTGAAGTTCAGTCTGGTTTACTTGTACGGTATAGGTTTTTACCCAGTTTTGCAGTGGCTTCAGCGTTTCAGTTTTTTGCAAAATACATTGCCATAGCTGACAGTGTCGAGCGCTATCAAGTTTTAGGGTTTTACCTAAAGCTTGTAGCTGTTTAGCTGCACGTTCCACACCACCTTTTTTCTCACCGACTAAAAAAATGGATTGTCCTTTATTTAGGTGGCTTGTCACAACATGCAAAATATAGCTTAGTAATTCTTTCGATTTCGGCACAAAAATAACGACTTGATCGATTGAAGTCTTTGGAAATTCTACTGAGAAATGCGTATCAAATTGCTGCTGTTGAAAATATTGATGATCAGCAAAGTTCCATGTCCAGATAGAAACATCTAATGCTTTAGGGAGTTCCTGACTCAGACGATCAGCAGGCGCATTAATCAGTAGTACCCGACCAGATAAAAATTGTTGTTGGCGTAACACCACTTCACTACGTGGGTCCATGTTCATCTCTCATGAATAAGAAAGCCCAGTCAAACTGGGCAAATTCATTTTAATTGCCCAATTTAATGTTTATGTTCAGGCAAAACAATATTTAAAATTAAGGCCGCAATACCACCCGTTGCCACACCAGAACTAAAGATATTTTTAAATAGTTCAGGTAAATGTTCAAGAATTTGTGGTACCTGAGCAACGCCCAACCCTAGAGCCAGAGAAATGGCAATAATTAATAATGCACGACGATCCAGATGAATCCCGGATAAAATGTTAATTCCTGAGGCAGCAACAGCTCCAAACATAACCATGACTGCACCACCTAATACTGCTTGGGGTACGGCTTGAATCACGCCAGAAACCATAGGGAATAGACCAAGTACGATCAATAAAATTGCAATCCAAATGCCGACATAACGACTGGCAACACCTGTCAATTGGATAACGCCGTTATTTTGTGCAAAAACTGAGCTAGGAAAGGTGTTAAATAAACCCGCAAGTAGAGAATTTGCACCATTGACCAATACGCCGCCTTTAATACGGGCCATCCATTTTGAACCATTTACGGGTTCATTGGATAGTTTACTGGTCGCTGTAATATCGCCAATCGCTTCTAAAGATGTCACCAGATAAATAAATGCCATTGGAATAAATAAGCTCCATGAAAAGCTTAAACCAAAGTGCATTGGTGTTGGAATTTGTACGAATGGAGTTTCATGTAATCCTGAAAAATCCAGATGTCCCATGAAGCCTGCTAGCACGTAACCAACAATGAGTGCAATTAAAATTGCGGAACTTTTAACCCAGATAATCCGAATACGATTGAGTAGAATAATAATCGCAAGTACTGTACATGACATAATCAGGTTATCTGTACTGGCAAAGGTTTGGTTTTGCATCGCCTGATAACCACCGCCCATACTGATCAAACCTTCTTTAATTAAGGTCAAACCAATCATTAGTACTACGATACCTGTGACCAACGGCGTGATCAGTTTTTTCACCCACGGTAGAATTCGGGATACACCCATTTCAATAAATGAGCCCGCAATCACTACACCAAAAATAGCTGCCATAACCTGATTCACTGGCGTTCCTGCGGCTACCATCGCGCTACCGATTCCGATAATCGGACCAATAAAGTTAAAACTGGTGCCTTGTACAATGAGTAAGCCTGCGCCAAATGGCCCGACTTTTTTACATTGTAAAAATGTTGCGATGCCGGAAATAACCAAAGACATGGATAAAATCATGTTGGTTTCTTCGCGAGAAACACCGAGCGCCAGACAAATTAGCAGTCCTGGTGTAACAATAGGGACAATAATTGCTAAAAGATGTTGCAGGGCAGCAAGAAAAGAGACAAAAGGAGCAGGACGGTCATTCAGGCCATAAATCAAATCAAGTTTTTCACCTGACTTTGGCGCAGAGTCTTGTAAATCAGACATGGGAGGAAAAAATCACTAACTGCAAGTTGGCGCTATTCTAATCGAGATCCTGACCTTTACCAAAGAAAAAAAGACAAACACATGAAAAAAACAAGTGCATGTCAATAAACTGTCACTACTTTTATGTAGGATTTTTCTGTATAATTTGCCCTCAAGTTTTAGGCTTATCGAATTTTCATGTCAGATATCAAAAATCTCCGCAATATTGCAATTATTGCACACGTCGACCATGGTAAAACCACGCTTGTCGATAAACTTCTTCAACAATCAGGTGCTTTGGGTGATCGTGCAGGCGAGATTGAGCGTGTCATGGACTCGAATGCGCTTGAAAGCGAACGTGGTATTACCATTTTGGCAAAAAACACTGCCATTACTTGGTTAGACAAGCGTACTGATACGACTTACCGTATTAATATCGTCGATACCCCGGGACACGCCGACTTTGGTGGTGAAGTAGAACGTGTACTGTCGATGGTTGATTGTGTACTTCTTCTTGTTGATGCTCAAGAAGGCCCAATGCCACAAACACGTTTTGTGACACAAAAAGCCTTTGCACGTGGTTTGAAGCCTATCGTGATCATTAACAAAGTAGACAAACCAAGTGCACGTCCAGACTGGGTTATCGATCAAGTATTTGACTTGTTTGATAACTTGGGTGCAACTGACGAACAGTTAGACTTCCCAATCGTTTATGCGTCAGGCTTACGTGGTGTGGCAGGTCCTTCGCCAGAAGAATTGGCTGATGATATGACACCGTTGTTTGAAACGGTTGTAGACATTGTTGAACCACCTGCAGTAGATGCGGAGGGTCCGTTCCAAATGCAAATTTCATCACTTGACTATAATAGTTTTGTGGGCGTAATTGGTGTTGGTCGTATTCAACGTGGTTCTGTGAAGTTAAATACTCCAGTAACTGTTATTGATAAAGAAGGTAAGACTCGTAACGGTCGTATCTTAAAAATCATGGGTTATCACGGTTTAGAGCGTATCGATGTAGAAGAAGCTTCTGCAGGTGATATCGTATGTATTACTGGTATTGATGCACTCAACATTTCAGATACAGTATGTGATCCGAAAAATGTTGAAGCATTACCGCCATTGTCTGTAGATGAGCCTACAGTATCGATGACATTCCAGGTAAACAACTCACCGTTTGCAGGTAAAGAAGGCAAATTCGTGACTTCACGTAATATTCGTGAACGTCTAGATCGTGAATTGATTCATAATGTTGCACTTCGTGTCGAAGACACAGATAGTCCAGACCGTTTTAAAGTATCTGGTCGTGGTGAACTTCATCTTTCTGTATTGATCGAAAACATGCGCCGTGAAGGCTTTGAGATGGGTGTATCTCGTCCGCAAGTGATCATCAAAGAAGTTGATGGTGAAAAACAAGAGCCATATGAAAACGTGACGTTTGATGTTGAAGAACAACATCAAGGTGCGGTGATGGAGCAAATGGGCCACCGTAAAGGTGAAATGACCAATATGGAAGTAGACGGGAAAGGCCGTATCCGTATTGAAGCGACTGTTCCGTCACGTGGCTTGATTGGTTTCCGTTCAGAATTCTTAACCATGACATCTGGTACAGGGATTATGACATCAAGCTTCTCGCATTATGGACCTGTTAAACAAGGTACTGTTGCGAAACGTCAAAACGGTGTATTGATTTCAATGGTTCAAGGCACTTGCTTGGGCTATGCATTGTTCAGTTTGCAAGACCGTGGTCGTTTGTTTGCCAAACCACAGTTAGAAGTTTACGAAGGTATGATCGTCGGCATTAACTCGCGCTCTGATGATATGGTAGTAAACCCAACTAAAGCAAAACAGCTGACTAACGTTCGTGCATCGGGTACTGATGATGCCTTAACTTTAACACCTGCAATTGAATACACGCTTGAACAAGCACTTGAATTCATTGAAGATGATGAATTAGTTGAAGTAACCCCTAAATCAATTCGTATTCGTAAGCGTTATTTGACTGAAAACGAACGTAAACGTAATCGTGATAAATAATTTATTTTTGATTTAAGTCCAAAAACCGCTAAATTCGTTTAGCGGTTTTTTATTGGCAATCAAATATTTTGTTGACTATGCTTAAGTTCATATTTTCATTCAAATAAAAATGTTGTTAAAGTGTGAAATAACTTTCTTTTTTTTGGAAAAATATTAAATTAACAAGCATTAGCACATAATCCATTAACACTAATGTTAAGCCGTGATTAGAACAAAAAACAAGGGAATAGCGGTTCCCGACTGGAGAAAATAGAGATGAGTATTATTCAAGAATTCAGAGAATTCGCTGTTAAGGGCAATATGATTGATCTGGCTGTCGGTGTCATCATCGGTGGTGCATTTGGTAAAATCGTCGACTCATTGGTAAAAGATATTATTATGCCGTTAATCACTGTAATTACAGGTGGCGGTGTGGATTTCACCCAGAAGTTCGTTGTTTTGGGTGCCAATCCCAATAACTTACAATCATTGGATGCTCTGCAAAAAGCAGGGGTTAACGTATTGACTTATGGTAATTTCCTTACCATTTTAATTAACTTCCTGATCTTGGCTTGGGTGGTGTTTCTTATGGTCAAGTTGATTAATCGTATGCGCCGTAATCAGGCAGAGCCTGCACCTGCGGCAACCCCAGAAGATATTGAACTTCTTCGTGAAATTCGTGATGAATTAAAAAATCGTCCAAACGTTTAATTTGGATGAAGTTAAAAACGGCATAATTTATGCCGTTTTTTTTATGCGTTAAAATATCTTTTAGTTGCGTTGGCTACTTGAGGTTTTTGTCGAAGGCCTTAAAATATGGCCACTGAAATATCAGCCAACGACAGGAAATGCTCAGAGATGAATCGACTTTTTGCTTATGGAACTTTATGTCCAGATCGTGAAAATGCACATATTCTGGGAAATATTGGCGGGCAATGGCAGAAGGCTTTTGTCACTGGCGTGGTTCATACTTTAGACTGGGGACCAGACCAAGGTCTTCCTGCCTTAGTCCTGGATGAAAATGCACCTAGAGTATCAGGATTGGTATTTAGCACCCATAAACTGGCTGAACATTGGTCAATGTTGGATGAGTTTGAGGGCTTTCAATATCAGCGTGTTAAAGTCATGGTTGAACTAGAAACTGGTGAAATGATTGAAAGCTGGACCTATCAGATGAACCCTCAAGCAAAGAGTTTGCAGCCATAACAGGATTTAAATTTTAATTCCCTTTAGAAATAGGCTAAGCAAATTCAGTTCTAAATTTAACTTCAAGTAAATGAAAACCAAATTGGCTTTTGATGGGACCCTGCAAGATTCGTTCTGCGGCAGTAAACACGATCTTGTCAATTACAGGAACCAGTTGTCCCTTTTTAACTTCCCCTAGTTCTCCACCGCGTTTGGCAGAGTTACAGGTAGAATACTGTTTGGCAATTTTGGCAAAATCAGCACCAGATAAAATTTTCTTTTTTAGCTGTTCTGCAAGATCTTTGTCTTTAACCAGAATATGTCGAACAATTGCAGTTTGCATGAGCATGTCTCCTAAGTCTGTTGAGGACAAATTTTAAACTTTAACGCGTTTTAGGGGCTGGCATTGTGGACAAAATACACTAGCACGTTGCCCAAGTTTTAGGTTTTCCAAGGGTGTTTCACAGTTTACGCACATTTCACCAGCTCGACCATATGCCAATAACGTCTGCTGAAAATAGCCATTTTCACCCACTGCATTGGTAAAGTCACGCAAGGTTGAACCTCCTAGCTCAATAGCAGATTTTAAGATGCGCTTGATTTCCACCACCAATTGAAAGACCTGCTTTTTTGTCAAACTATGGGCAGGTTGCGCTGGATGAATACCTAAATTAAACAGGCTTTCAGTGGCATAAATATTTCCAACACCCACCACCACGTGATTATCCATAATTGCAATTTTTATGCCGACTTGCTTGCTTTTGAGCTTTTGATAAAGATAATCCGCATTAAACTCATCACTTAAAGGCTCAGGGCCAAGTGGATTGAGTAGTTTAGTTTGGGATTCATCGTTCAGCCATAAAATACAGCCAAACCGACGCGGATCGTGGTAGCGTAACTGTGTACCGTCTTCAAAACTGATAATCAAATGATCATGTTTGCGTAATTCATCTTGTGCGGTGGCAAGCCGAAAACTACCAGACATACCCAAATGCCACAACATGTGATCCTGTTCGAACTCAGCCAGAATATATTTAGAACGTCTTTTTAAACCTGATAAACGTTGCCCTTGTAAGCGGATAATATTGTCTGGAATAGGCCAGCGTAAACGAGATTCACGGACTTGAACGATTTGCACACGTTGTTCTAACAAGGGCAATAAGCTAGTTTTTGTGGTTTCAACTTCAGGTAATTCTGGCATTTACGGCTCGATGAAATAATTCGGTGTTAATATGGGGGTGATTACATCAATTGCAAAATTGAGCTGTAAGTTGATGATTAGAGAGATCATCATTTTCCCACTCACTCATGGTAGCGTGATGTCAGAAATTTTACCATTAACATGGTTTCAGCGTGATACTTCAACTGTGGCAGAGCAATTGATCGGCTGTCAGCTTTGTGTACGTCAGAACAATGGTGAAATTCTACGGTGTACCATTAGCGAAACAGAAGCATATTTGGGCGTTCGCGATAAAGCTAGTCATAACTATGGCGGACGACGTACTCCACGAACCGAAATAATGTATAGCTCTGGTGGGCATATTTATGTCTATCTCATCTATGGGATGTATCACATGCTCAATCTGATTACGCAGACTGAACAAGAACCAGAAGGTGTGATGCTCAGAGCCGCTTTTTTTGCAGACTCTGTTTCTAAAACAGATTTTAAACGTTTATCTGGGCCAGGAAAACTTACTAAACAGTTGGATATTAGTGAAAAGTTTAAAGCCAAGACATTAGGTGTTGAAAATGGTTTATGGGTGGAAAATAAGATTGTCCAGCCAGATGTGGTTCGCGAAAAACGAGTTGGAATCGACTATGCAGAAGAAGCGAAAGACTGGCTAGAACGTTATTGTTGGAAAGATCATCCAAGTTTAAGCCGTTAAAATTTTGAACTATTAATCAAAATAACCAAACTGATATATTGAAAGTTGGCATGATTCGTTAAAATCGTTTTTTGTCGATATGTTAAACTTCATATACAAAATTATATAACAAATTCTTTTTGGGCTAATCGTTGATATTAAAGGATGACTGAATGCGCTTTATGCAATTCAATACATTATATTCTTCCATGTTTTTATTTACTGGGCTTAGTAGTTGCGCTGTATGGGCAGAAGTGCCAGAAGCTGTTGCATTACCGACTATTAAGGTAGAAGCAACGCGTACCGACACGACTTATTTGCAAACTCCAGCATCCGTTTTTCGAATTGATGCACCCAAGCAGGATGAAAGCTCTCAAGTTAATTTGACTGAAGTGGTTAAGGGCATTCCAAGTTTACAACTGCATAACCGTGAAAACTATGCACAAGATTTACAACTTTCCATGCATGGTTTTGGTGCACGTTCAACCTTTGGAGTGCGTGGGATTCGATTATATGTCGATGGCATTCCTGCGACTATGCCAGATGGTCAGGGACAAACTTCTAATATTGATTTGAGCAGTCTGGATCATATTGAAGTATTAACAGGACCTTTTTCGTCACTCTATGGTAATTCATCAGGTGGTACTCTGCTGACCACAACCAAAGAAGGTGAGGGCAAAGACTCAGTTGAATTGAGTTATTCGGGTGGCAGTCATGATAAAAACCGCGTAGGAATGGTGTTGCAGGGAGGCGCAAGCCAAGCCAACCAACCCAGTTATGTGATTAGTTCATCTTATTTCGATACTGATGGTTATCGAGATCATAGCGCTGCCAATAAAGTCCTGAATAATGCCAAATTGACCTGGAATCTTGAAGATGGTTCCAAAATTAACTGGATTACCAATTATTTAAAGATTAATGCCGATGATCCACAAGGATTGACGCGTGATCAATGGAACGCTAATCCAAAACAAGTGAATGATGCCCATAACATCTATGATGTTCGCAAAGAAATTGAACAGACACAAACTGGATTGACATGGTTAAAGCCATTAAATGATAAAAATGAACTGTACGCGATGGCTTACTTTGGCCAGCGGCAGGTTACTCAATATCAGTCCATTCCTCAATCTGCTCAGACCAATCCTCGTCATGCAGGTGGTGTAATTGAGTTTGATCGTAATTATTATGGAGCCGATCTACGTTGGACTGGCAAAGAGCTTCTTCCGAATGTAACCGTGAGTGCAGGTGTCGCACTGGATGCAATGGATGAAGATCGTCAAGGTTATGAAAATTTTACTTTAATGAACAATCAGCCGAGTTATGGGGTTAAAGGTAATTTACGCCGTGATGAAAACAATACGTTGTGGAATATTGATCCCTATTTACAGGCTTCATGGCAGTTTTTACCCACATGGCGTTTAGATACAGGCGTACGTTATAGCAACGTCCATTATAAATCGGATGACGATTATATTAGTGCCACCAATCCAGATGATAGTGGTAAGACGGATTATTCTAAAGTCTTGCCTTCAGCGGCTTTAAGCTGGCAAATTATTCCTGAGCTTTTGGCGTATGTAAGCTATGCCAAAGGTTTTGAGACACCCACCTTCACTGAAATGGCTTACAACACAGACGCGAGTATTTCAGGGTTTAATTTTAATCTAAAGCCCTCCAACAGTGATACCTACGAAGCGGGTTTGAAGTCACAAAATCCGCTAGGTGATTTTACTTTGGCAATTTTTCAAACTAAAACCAAAGATGATATTGTTTCAGCGGGAAGTGTGGATGGGCGGTCTACTTTCCGTAATGCAGATCAAACCTTGCGTGAAGGTGTAGAACTCTCATGGAATAAACAACTTTGGCGCGATCTGATCGCTACGGCAAGTTATGCTTATCTGGATGCAAAATTTGATAGCAATACCGCAGCAATTTATGACCAGAATGGCAAAGTCGTTGCCAAAGCCATTGATAAAGATGCTTATATTCCCGGAATTGCCAAAAATCAGGCGTATCTTGCATTGTCATGGAAACCGCAAACAGGTTTTTATGGTGGGGTCGATGCTCAATATAACGATAAAATTTACGTCGATGATCAAAATACAGACGCAGCACCAAGTTATACCGTTGTAGCCGCTTATGCAGGCTATGCATGGCAGTTACAAGACTGGAAAGTGAATGTTTTTAGCCGTGTGGATAACTTATTAGATAAAGACTATGCCGGATCAATTATCGTCAATGATGGTAATTCACGTTTTTTTGAACCTGCTGATGGACGTAACTGGAGTGCGGGTTTGAGAGTAAGTAAACAATTTTAATGAAAATTAATGTGCAGAGGTGACAGGTGGTAAAATTATTTGAAAGTATACAATTTGGTTCATTGGGCCTTAGCAATAAAATCGTGATTGCACCGATGTGTCAATATTCTGCAACAGATGACGGTGAAATCACGTATTGGCATGAACAGCAATGGGCCAATTATGCCCTTTCAGGAGCAGGTTTATGCATTATTGAGGCGTCTGCGGTACAACCACAAGGACGGATTAGTTATGCCGATGTGGGGCTTTGGAATGATACTCAACGAGACAAAATCAAAGTATTATTGGAGAAAATTCAACAACTTTCCCCAATTCCATTTGGTATACAACTAGCGCATGCAGGCCGTAAAGCTTCTACAGATAAACCATGGCTAGGCAAGGGGCAAATTGCGCCAGATCAACCCCATGGCTGGCAAACTTTGGCACCCAGTGAAATCGCTTTTGGTTCTCATGACTTGGCACCACATGCGCTTACTATTGATGAGATAAAACAAATTCAGGCAGATTTTGCGGCTGCGGCAGTTCGAGCCATGGAAGCTGGTTTTAAGCTTATCGAAATTCATGCGGCACATGGCTATTTATTGCATCAGTTTTTATCCCCTTTGTCGAATCAGCGTACCGATGAATATGGCGGGTCATTTGAGAATCGTATTCGCATGACGCTTGAAGTTCTTCAGGCGATTAAAACGGCTTTACCAAAGGATTTCCCGGTCGGTATTCGTATTTCTGCGACAGACTGGATGGAGCCTGCACATGGTTGGGATATTGAATCCAGTATTGGTTTATCTTTGGCATTGCAACAATTGGGTGCTGTCTACATCCATGTTTCCAGTGGCGGTTTACACGAACTTCAAGACATTAAAATTGGTGCGAATTATCAGGTACCTTTTGCTGAACAGATTAAATCCAAAGTTTCTGTTCCTGTCATTGCTGTAGGTTTAATTACAGAGCCTGAACAAGCTGAAGCTATTTTACAGAATGATCAAGCGGATGCGATTGCATTGGCCAGAGCGATTCAATACGATCCACGCTGGCCTTGGCATGCTGCTGCTGCTCTGGGGGCGGAAATTGAAATCTCACCACAATATCTGCGTTGTCAACCTCATGGTTTGAAACAGCTTTTTAAACCCTTTAGTGGTTAATCAAAACCAAGAAAGACTCAATCGAATTTGAGTCTTTCTTTTATTGAAAAAGGATGTCGATGTGGTTGTACAGGTGATCGTGCCGATTTTTTTGTTACTATTTGCAGGCTTTTTAAGTGTCTCTATTCGATTAATTTCACCCGACCAAATCAAGGCACTGAGCGCCTTCATTATTAAAATTGCTTTACCTGCTTTTTTGCTTTATGCCTTGTCCAATAAAAGCCTGAATGATATTTGGCATCCCTCTTATTTTGTCGCTTATGGTGGCGGTTCACTGATTATTTTTGCACTGGCATTTTATTGTTATCGTTACTGCTTTGATCATGCTCTTACGCCAACTGCCGTACTGGCGATGGGTGCATCGATGTCAAATACCGGCTTTATTGGAACGGCTGTATTGAGTCTGTTAATGGGATCACATGCTGCGATCTATATTTCACTGACGCTCATTTTGGAAAACTTATTGATATTGGCCTTAGTTTTAGCATTGGCAGAAGCAGGGCAACAAGAACAGCAACGTATCTGGCCTCTACTGCAAAAAACCGCCCAGAATTTGTTAAAGAATCCAGTTATTATTGCCATTATTTTGGGAATGGGGTGTATCCTTTTAGACCTTCAACTTCCTGCTTTAGTGGATCAATCTTTAGCACTATTGGGTAAAACGGCATCACCATTGGCCTTATTTGTTATTGGGGGGAGTCTGGTAGGAATGGGAATGACCGCTGTGAATCTGCAAAGTGGTTTGTTGGTGGCTTTCAAAGTGATATTGATGCCTTTGCTGATTTATAGTCTACTTCGTGTCTTGCCAGATGTCAGTCAGGAAATGTTATACGCAGGAACCATTTTGGCTGCGTTACCAATGCCAATCGCCTTTGGAATTTTTGGTCAGGCTTATGGTTTAAATGAACGAGCTTTAACCCCGCTTATGCTCAGCACTATTCTGGGCTTTGTAGGGGTGAGTGGATTGATTGTGTTATGGTGGTGAGTGATTTTGCCTCGATCATTGAGGCAAAATCATATGTTGTTTCATTTAGCTTTTTGCTTTTGGAGCAGGTGCTTTTGCTTTTTCAGCAATAAGTTTATCGACCGCAGCCAGTGATTCTTTAGCCTGAGGTACATTATCCTGAGCTAAAGCAGCAAAAATTTTTCGGGCTTCTGGTAAATTTTGTGGAACAATATTCCCATTAGTCATCATATTTCCGACTGCCATCAGGGCAGGAATATAGCCTTTTTTAGCCAGACTTTCGATGCTGGCTAAACCAACCTTAATCGCGGCTTCATTCTTGGTTTTAAAGCCATTACTAATGTCATAAATCGCTTTTAGGTGCATTGCACGATAATTATTTTTGTTAATTAAAGGTTGTAGCTTTTGTAAAGCTAATTTATTCGATGCATCTTTATTTTCAGCAAATAACAAAACTGCCAGTTCTATGGTTGCTTCATCCAGACCTGCACTCGACGCTTTTTCCAGATAGTCACGTCCTTTTTTTACATCTTTAGTAACACCTAGTTCGCCTGCCATATAAATTTGCGCAAGCCGATAAGTTGCAACAGGATAACCTTTATTGGATGCTTCTTCGTAAGCAGCGAATGCTTTTTTGGAATCCTGAGCCGTACCTTGTCCTAACTCACTCATAAATCCCTGATTATAAATCGCTTGAGCATTACCTGTTTTCGCTAAACGATCCATTTCCTGATATGCAGCATTATAGTTTTTATCTTTATACAGTTGTTCAGCTTTAGCAAACGGATTATTTGCTGCGCCTGTTTGAGATGCTGTTTCCGCAGCAAATGTGGTTGAAGATAAAGCAATAAGACCCGCGAGAAGAAGTTTTTTCATTTTAAAATCCTGTTGTCATACTTACATCATTCCATTGATGCACAATATGGGGGTTACATCGTGAATCATCATCATAAAAGCTTTATAGGGAATGTAAATATAAAAATTGCGATTGAATGTGTAATTTTTTTACAGGTCATTGCTTAATAATTGATTAAATATGGGAAGTTCAAATGTTTCTAAACTTCCCCCGTAATTTACTTGGTTTCATCTAAAAGCTGATTTAATTCATCTGCTTCCATTGCACCGGTAATTCGGTTGCCATTTTTAAGGAACATAGTCGGCGTTCCGCTAATTTTTAAATGTTTGCCCAATTCAAGATTCTTCTGAATAGGCGTCTGACAGCTAGCAGATTTTGCGGGTTGTTTTTTATTTAGCAGATAATTTTCCCATGCAGTGTATTGGTCTTTGGCACACCAAATCTGGGTGGCTATATTTTCAGCATTAGGATGTAATCCTTTGAGTGGATATAAAAATAAATAAATCGTGACATTATCGACCGATGCCATCTGCTTTTCTAGGCGCTGACAATAAGGACAGTCAGGGTCACTAAAGAGATAAAGTGTACGTTGTCCATTTCCTTTGACATGTTTAATCGCCTGATTTAATGGCAAAGTGGAAACATCGATTTTCTCAAGTTTCTGCAAACTGTCTTCAGTTAAGTTTTTCTGATTTTTGTTGTCGATCAAATTGCCTATAAAAAAGTAATTGGCATCATCATTGGTATAGACAATTTGCCCGCCCATGTATACTTCATAAATATCTTTTAATGGGGTGTTCTGTACAGATTGCGCAGGAATATCTGGAAAATTCTTTTTTAGATTTTGCTGAACAGTTGCAATATTGGCATGGGTCAGAGAGATACTAAATAAACTTAGCGTAAATGCGCTCAATAAAAATTTCATGATGTATTCCACAATAAAAAGCCGTTTGATCATGCCAAAAAACGATGAAAAACAATAGTAAAGAAATGTGTTTGACTATTTGTGGAATGACATGTTCTGTCTGTTTATTTGTCCAAACAGAACGTCTATTTATATGATTTACGACTAGACGTTCTGCTCTTAGACGACGCTATGTTTTTTTTCTACAGATAGAGCATTTATCAGCACTATTGCTGTCTTGCGACATCACCGCTCAAATATTCTGGTAAATCCAAGACAGTTAGGCTTAACTCTTCAATCGCCGCGGGTTTTCCTACGACTAGTGCTTTATAGCCGCCTTCAACTGCAATACTATTGACCACTTCAACATCATTACTTAATTTTGTCGCAGGAGCAGGGACTTCACCATTTCCCAAGACTAAATGCAGCCAATGTTTAGGTTTTGCCTTAAACCAGAGACGTGCAATGATTTCCTGTCCTAAGTAGCAACCCTTGTCATAATGTACACCTTCACGCTGGTGTAAACGCAACTCTTGAGGTTGAAACTCATGTTCAGTTACCTGAGAAATCCATGCCTGACCAGATTCGATGCTTTGTAATTGCCAAGCGTTAACATCTGTTTCGGCTGTTGAAAATTCGCTGCTTTTTTCTATTATTGTCGGAAACACCGTGCCTGTTTCCTCAAGTTTCATCTTGGAAAAAGCACCGTATTTGCGGATATGTTTAGCAAACTCTTCACTTTGATCCTGAGTGGTTACAATTTGAAAGCTTTCGGAAGATTGTTTTGTTAACCATAACCCAAAATGGATACGACCCTTTAAATCACAAATGGCGGTATAACGAGTACTATTTTCAGATAAAGCGTCTACATTGACCGTGACTTGGCCTTGTAAAAATTTTTGTGCATCAACACCATTGAGTGAAAATGAAGCGAAAGCTAAATTGCTCATAAGATAATTTTGAACCCATCATTTATTCCCAAGAATAGACTCTATTCTGCGCCATTTCTCTAAAAAAATCAGCTTTATTCCCTCAGGTTTTAAGTACTAAATGAAAACTAATCTCAACGAAGGTTGTGGCTAATCCAGACGTAATGGGAAACTTAATAGGTTCACTATAACCTTAAAGATAGAGTCTAAGAATATTGAAAATTTTCGAGATTAGAAGAAAATGAGATGAAATAAATTGAAAAAATAAGGGATGTGGGAAAAATTTTTCTTAGATTTTAAGTTTTTTGAGATAAATTTCCAATAGTGTTAGATAAAATGCTTAATTCGGAAAACAATCTCTCCCGATTCTATCTAAACTATTTTACAAGGTCAGGAACAAAAGTTCCGCAGGGGATCGAAAAGAGCAGCATGCACCGAAACGTATAACGTAAGTGTGTACTCACCCAAAAGGTCTCGATTCGGCTTAGGACGCTATAAATCAAAAGTTTATAGGCAAAGGTTATGACTTATAAAGTCATGAGTGTTGAAGCAAACCCACAGTGTTTTCCCTTGACCCAAAAATTTATTTCAGTATCTGACAGAACCCTTAATTCTATAAAAATCTAAAGAACTTCACTTTACAATCAATAAAATATTTAAAGTTTGTGCCAAGTCTTACCTTCCTGATCTAAAGCGATAGTGAACGAAAAACCATCATCATCTGATACCAATAAAGAGTTGGGTGTTGGCATCATGACTTTAAGCACAGTGCCTTTTTCAAAA
The DNA here is from genome assembly GCF_016624705.1 of Acinetobacter sp. S40. NCBI lineage: Bacteria > Pseudomonadati > Pseudomonadota > Gammaproteobacteria > Moraxellales > Moraxellaceae > Acinetobacter > Acinetobacter sp. S40. The sequence continues at coordinate 28,639 of NZ_JACVTU010000011.1, read as the reverse complement.
ATCTTAGGTGCAAAGTTTTCTTTATGTAAAGTAATAGTTTCAAGAAGTTCGATTGCTTTTAAATCCATAAGAGTTTATTCCTGTTTTTCTAATGTATACATTCCATTCATTGTATATCACATTCCAGCAATTTTTGATTAATATCTGACAAATAAAATCATTTATAGCGATCAATTTTTTTAAAGTTAAATTTATATTTTTTAGAGAGATATGAGATTTTTTAGATATATTAAAACGATAAAACCGCTATTTTTATTTTAAAAAAAATAACTAAAATCTGTTATAAAATATTGCCTATTTACCGAATTGGAGCATGCAAATAACACCATTTTTTATTCTTTTAAGTTCTGATAAATAATGCTTTAAAAAAAAGAATCTTGTAGTCATGAAAATTAAGAAGTCTTAGCTCTAAAGTTTCTAGAAAATATAATTCAATATAAAAAATAGAAATCAAACTCATCAGTATAGATGTGTGCTTGTGTAATTCACCTAAAAAGAGCTATATAGAGCTTTACATAAATAACAAAGAACAGACAGTTATTTCGGCGGAATTTAAGATTTCGATCTTAATTTCTATCCCAACGATAGTGCGTAAAAAAGGAATATCGCAACTTCATGTTCAAGTCATTTTTTCCGAAACCGAAATGGTTTTTTTTGTCGTTGATTTTCTGGTTTGTAATCAATATCGTGCTTTGGTACGCAGGTGGCAAAGAATGGGGGGAGTTTTTAGGCTTTAGCAAAGGCTATGCAGAAGCTGAACTTCCAATAGGTGTGAGTCGGTTCTGGTCACCTGCTTTTTTATGGTTTTACCTCTGGTTTTTTGTCGCGACCACCTTGTTTGCATTGTTCTGGAAAATGCTTTCAGATAATCCGTGGCAGAAATGGTCAGTTTGGGGTTCAGCCTTTATTTTGTTTAATATTTGGTTTGGCGTACAGGTTAGTGTTGCAGTGAATGCATGGTATGTACCGTTTTGGGATTTGATTCAAAATATGCTGACCCATGGTGGTGGAAATATCATAGATTTGTATAAAGAAACCATGGTTTTTCTTTATATCGCTATGGTGGGTGTGACCCTTGCAGTGGTAAATGCCTTTTTTACCAGTCACTACGTCTTTCGCTGGCGTACGGCAATGAATGATTATTACACGGCCAATTGGGAAAAACTAAGACATGTTGAAGGCGCTTCACAACGTGTGCAAGAGGACACCATGCGTTTTGCCACGATTCTGGAGGATTTGGGGGTAGAGCTGGTAAAAGCCATGATGACTTTAATCGCATTTCTACCTTTACTTTTTCAATTGTCAAAATATGTTCCCGTCATTCCTGTTGTGGGAGAATTGAATCATTCCTTGGTTTGGGCCGCAATTGTTTGGGCTGTTTTTGGTACGGTGTTATTAATGGTCGTTGGCATCAAATTGCCTGGATTACAATTTAATAATCAAAAGGTTGAAGCAGCATATCGTAAGGAGCTGGTCTATGGTGAAGATCATGCCGATCGTGCGCAACCTGCCACTTTAAAAGAGCTATTTAGTCGAGTGCGTAAAAACTATTTTCGTCTTTATTTCCATTACGCTTATTTCAATTTAGTAGCAACTTGGTACAGCCAACTGGATATTTTATATAGTCTGGTTGTGTTGTTTCCTTCCATTGCTGGAGGAAAAATGACATTGGGCTTAATTAATCAAATTGGGAATGTCTTTGATAAAGTTCGTCAATCATTTCAGTATTTGATTAGTTCATGGAAAACCATTATTGAATTACTTTCTATTCATAAACGTTTAAAAGCCTTTGAATCCATTCTAGATAAATAAATCACGACCCGCGAAAGCGGGTTTCTTATCAGGATTTGAAATTAGAGTAGAACAATACCCAAAGTTGCACCAAGTAACATGACCCAAAGAGGATGGATTTTTTTAAATAAACCCAAAAGCGCAGTCAAAATAACAATCAAGACCAATACCGTATTTTGTGCAGATGCCTGAGCAATCATCCATGCGCTGACCAGAACCAAACCTACCGTGATAGGTTTCAGTGCTTTTTCAAAACGACGTCTAAAAGGATGATCTTTAAAACGTTGCCAGAATTTTAGTGCATAGACCGTAATCATCGATGAAGGACCAAATTTCGCCAACGATGTCACCAATAAACCAGCAGGACCCGCAACATGCCAGCCAATAAGAGGGACGATCATCATATTTGGTCCTGGTGCAGCCTGTGCCATCGCAAACAATGAACTAAACTGTTCAGTGCTCATCCAGTGATGAATGTTCACCACCTGATGTTGCATTTCAGGGAGAATGGCATTGCCGCCTCCAAATGCTAAAACAGAAAGCTGAGTGAATACTACGGCTAGAGTCATCAGTACCAAGATCATGATCTTTTCACTCCCAGAATCAAAACGTTAATGGTGAGTAAAATAAGTAAGGTCAAAGCCAGCGGTAGCTTAAATAACAACATAAAGATGAATGTCAGTGTAATCGTCAACAGTGTTAGTTTGCTTTTTAAAATAGGACGAAGCATTTTGAAACCAGTGGCAAATAAAAGTCCTGCAGCTGCAGCCGCTAATCCTTGAATAAGATGTCGTACTACCGTTAAGTACTGAAAATGTTCATACACTTGGTAGATGATTAATACGATCACAGTCGGCGCAAAAATAAGTCCAAGTACAGAACTGATGGCGCCTTTAATACCTTGAAACTGCATGCCAATAGCCACTGACATATTAATGATATTGCCGCCGGGCAATAACTGACAAACGCCTAGGAGGTTGGTAAATTGACTTTCATCCAGCCATTTTTGTTGTTCCACAATCATGCGATGTGCTAGCGGTAACACTCCGCCAAAACCCATCAAACCTAAGGTCATAAATCCGGTAAATAAAGCCTTGCAATCAGGAGTTATCGATTGTTCACTCGCTATTGGCATGGCTTGAATTTTCACTACGTCACCTTTCATTGTCTCCGCTGATAGGGATAGCATGAGCGGATTGTGGTATATTTACCAATGCTATTTTTGGCATAAAACATACTAAAAAAGTATAGCTATGATTGATATACATAAACTGAATGCTTTTGTTGCTGTGGTTGAAGAAAGTAATATATCTAAAGCTGCGGTTAGGCTTCATATGCAGCAGCCTCCGTTGACCAGATTAATGCAAAGTCTTGAGCAGGAACTCGATAGCCAGCTCCTAAAACGATTGCCGCGTGGAGTAGAGGCGACCGAAGCAGGTAAAGTGCTTTATCAAGAGGCGCTTACAATTTTAGCTCATGCCCAGTCAATTCCTAGACGGGTTCAAAATATAGCGCAGGGCAAAGAAGGACAGCTGAATGTGGGGTTTACTCATTCGGTTGGATTGCATCCCTTTTTGCCCACCGTATTAAGAGCATTTCGTGATCAATTTTCACAGGTATCTATTCATCTGGAAGAAGAAAGTAGCAGCGCCTTAATTGATGCCGTTATCAATGAAAAGCTAGATATCGTATTCTTACGTAAACCTGCTGCTATGCAGAAGAAATTACATAGTCAACATATATTAAACGAACCATTAATGGTGGCTTTACCAAATAATCATACATTAGCTCAAACTGATGGAGCTATTCATTTATCAGATTTGGAACCTTACGAATTTGTTCTCTATCGGCGTTTAGGTGGACAGGATTTATTTGATAATATTATGGCAAGTTGTTATCAAGCTGGTTTTAGTCCTCACGTTGTGCAGGAAGCGCCTCGTTTGACCTCCAGTCTAAACTTGATTGCGGCAGGCATTGGTTTGTCTATTGTGCCTGCATCTATTCAAGATTTCTGGAACAAGCAGATTATTTATAAAGTACTTGAAGCCAAAAAACCGTGTATTGCACCGATCTATGCTATTTACCGTGCAGACCAAATGAATATTCGGGTTCAGCATATTTTATCCTTGCTGCAAGTATCTGAGGATAAGGAGTGAGATCAAGAAAGAGATAACCATGAATCTTGCAACATTTAAGTAAGCACAACTTCTGCATAGACTTCAAGCTTCTGATCATTAGAAATTGCACCAAAGTGAATAAATTCACCTGATTCCATATTTGTATGAAAAACTTAACATATAGCTAATTGATCGATATTTCATTCATTATGAGTGAATAGAAAAAAGTTGGCATTTTATTACTTGTTTTGAATACACCATCAAATTTGATTTATTTATTTTTCAATAAAAATCAGATCATTATGTTTATTTTGGGATGAGTTTTGCTATATTTTAGCGATAAAAAAGAACTGAGAAAAAGTAACGTGAAATCTAAATTAGGGATATGGCTGGGGTTGAGTGTCTTATTGTTACAGGGATGTGCTTCTACACCTAAAAACACTCGTATCGAAACAATGCAAAATTTTACTTCAGCTCAGGATTTAATTGTTCAAAAACAATTAAACGGGACCACAGGAACATCCAGAGCGTATATTTACGACTGGGGGCAACAACAGACTGGAGCGGAACCAGAATCCCTTTATCCACGTAAATATTTAAGTCAGTATTGTCATGCGAATGGCGGTAAATTTTCTTTATTGCATCGTAGCAATTTGAACTTGGTAAAAGACAATAATTCCAGAAAAATATTAGCCGCCAATAGCAGTGTTAAGCAAGGGATTGGTGCATATCAATGTGATCAGGGCGTTGGAAAAAGCTGGATTGTGTCAATTGAGCCTGTTGCAGAAAGTAAAAGTAGTGAGATGGATAAAGCTGCAATTCGTTCAGTGAATTTGCAAACCAGAATAATGTCATTAGAGGAAAGTAAGAACTTTTACAGTAAAAATAATATAGCTTTAAACGCTGTATCTAAAAGAGTAGTTACTAATCAGACCTCGACCAAGAACAATAAACATCTGATTGAAAAAGATATGGACACTAAAAAAGAAGTTGATCTTAAAAGAGAGGCAGATGCCAAAAAAGAGTTAGAGGCTAAAAAAGAGACTAAAAACAGTAATGAACCACAGCTAAAAAGTTCTGAAAAAGTGGCGGAAACACCCCAATCACAGCAGTTAAAATATTATGTGGCAGCACGTAAGGATTTGACCAAAGGTCAAAATCAGATCGTTGCCTGTAATAATGCTGAAAAAGCTTACAGTTATGGCAAGTTGTACAATACAAATGGAAGTAATGTATATGCTGAGTCGGGCGTATTGGTTGCAAAATGCCTAACCCATGTATCTGCTTATAAAAGCCGATTTAGCAATCCCAAAGCACGAGCTGTTGGGATTTTACAAAATCTTGCCACGAATCAGAATCATGCGGGTGCCAAAAATATGCTTAAGCAAATTCAATAAGCCTCGAGTTACTTATTCTTTCGTTTAAGTTTGGCCGTAAATGCGAAGTTTAAACGAAGGGGGATTTAATGAAGCTGATGATTTGGCTTAAAGTATGATTTTAGCCCCTAGAACTTTAACAAACTGTGACAGCCAGGCAGGATGAGCGGGCCAAGCAGGAGCGGTTACTAAATGTCCATCTGTGACTGCTTCTGTAACAGCAATATCTGCATATTGACCCCCTGCTAATTTTACTTCAACTGCGCAAGCAGGATAGGCTGAGCATAAGCGTCCACGAATAATATCTGCTGCGGCCAATAATTGAGCGCCATGACAGACGGCGGCAATCGGCTTTTGTGCGTTGTCAAACTCACGGACAATTGCCACTACACGTTCATTCATTCGTAAATATTCAGGTGCACGTCCACCTGGAATGACTAACCCGGCATAATCCTGTGTGTTGACTGCATCAAAATCATAATTAATGGCAAAATTATGGCCGCGTTTTTCGCTATAGGTTTGATCACCTTCAAAATCATGAATCGCCGTTGCAATATGATCACCTGCTTTTTTTTCAGGGCAAACGGCATGCACGATATAACCCAAGCCTGTTAAAAACTGAAAAGGAACCATAGTTTCATAATCTTCTGCATAGTCGCCAACGAGCATTAAAATTTGTTTGGACATGCGTTATCCTCTTTTGTTGTGTTTATGGTCAAGAAGTACAAAGGAAACATTGATATAAAGTTTTTATTAACCATAACATAAGCATCGATATGATTTAAGAGCTTTGAACAGTCACTTTAGTCGAATAAAATTAAACCATTTAGTCTTTACCAATCCATGAATGATTATTGATATATAGGCTCTAGGTCTGGTTAAAACATCTGAGTAAATACAAGATGTAAAGTAAAAGATAGAACATAAAAGACGGATTAGAATATGAAGTACGATAAAAAAATTTCTGCACGATTGATCTTAACCATATTGGGCAGTTGCATGATGGTTAAAGTTTATGCAGCACCACTCAAGATTCTTGATTTTAATCAAAAGCAGCTAAATGCAGTTGAGCAGCGGCAAATCTGTCAACAGGCAAAACAACTTTGTGAGCAACCTGAAAAATGGCGAAGTCTTAAAACACCAGATCAAAAATTATGGTTACTTGTGAAAGATCATATTGCTGTGTTTACATCCTCGCAGACAGGTTTAAAGCTGGATCGACAATGGGAAATTCCTCTTGTTGAAAAAAATAAGGATGTTGATGAACAACCATTTATTTTTCCTAAACTTTTTCTAATGACTCAGACTCGTTATGCCATCGCTATGATTTCACCTTTTTCAGAAATGTATTCAGGTGGAGGGGCCAATATCGAACGTGCCAGTTTTTATGAATTGCTCGACAATGGTAAAACTAATCGCTTTATAACAGATTATCCCTTTAGTTTTAGTCGCATGATTCGTGCCTGTTTTTCCGAGCAAGACTATGAACAGTCTAAAGGCAAATGCCATGATGAAGATGGTCTAAGTCTGGATATTCGTCCAGTCAAACCGATGCTTTGGCAATTCCGTTATTTTTATCGCTTGGAGGTGTCACCTGCATCAGACTCAGACGAGAAATCATATAAAGGCAGTCGCAATCTGAATATTAATTTAAATCAAGCACCACGCCAGCCCAACATTCCAGAACAGTGGAATTATGCAGGGCAAGGCTAAGCGGTTTATTTACAGCCTACTAACAGATATAACGACTATATTTGTGATAGAAATAGGAAATTGTTGATTGGAGTTAAACTGATGTCACGCCTGTATTCTGTGGTGCGCCGTAAATTTTCTTATTTTGGGCATTCGCTTTTAATGGTTAGCGCTTTAGGCGGTACGGCACAAATGGCGAATGCTGGCCCTACGGTTGATCAACTCAGTGATTGTTTAGTTAAATCAACCACCGTGGCAGATAAAACGACTGTATTACAATGGACATATGCTGCTTTGTCAGTACATCCAGATTTAAAAGCATTTAGTAATATTACCCCTGCACAAAAAGATCAACTTGATCAAAAACTAGCGCAAGTGTTACAGCGAATTATCGTTGAGCAATGCTCTGCACAGACCAAAGCGGTGATTCAGACTGAAGGTCTACAGGCGGTTGGACAGAGTTTTCAGCAGCTCGGGCGTGATGCTGGTGAAAGCATTATAAAAGATCCTGCGGTAAGTCAGCAGTTACAAGGTACGTTGCGTTATATTGATTTAAATAAGATTGCTATGACGTTTTTGACACCAGGTTTATTAAATAAAATTGGGTTGTAAAAATACAAAAACTTTAGCGTTGAATTTTGGCCTAAAGCTGTTTTTAAATATTTTTTGAAAACTTTAAGAACAATCCGCTATAAAGCGGGTTGTTCTTTTGAAATTTGACCAGTTTAACCAATCAATTTCTTCATTAATTCATTCACTTGAGCAGGGTTGGCTTTGCCTTTCGATGCTTTCATCACTTGACCGACAAGACCGTTAAAGGCTTTTTCCTTGCCAGATTTATATTCTTCAACCATTTTTTCATTGGCTGCTAAAACGTCTTTGATGATAGCTTCAATTGCACCCGTATCAGTTTCTTGCTTCAGGCCTTTTTCGCTAATAATGTCATCAGCAGATTTGCCTTCATCCCACATAAATCCAAAGACTTGCTTGGCAATTTTACCACTGATGGTGTTATCGACAATACGAGCAATCATGCCACCAAGTAATTCGGCAGACACTGGTGAGTCCGCCAATTCTAGACCTGCTTTGTTTAAAGCGCCTGAGAATTCACCCATCACCCAGTTTGCGGCAATCTTCCCTTGGGTTGCACCACCAGAAGCAGCCACAACCGCTTCATAGAAATCGGCCATTTCACGAGAGAGCGTCAATACATGCGCGTCATATTCAGTCACAGCGAAGTTGGCGATGAAACGTTCACGGCGTGCAGCAGGAAGTTCTGGCATGGTGGCTTTAATGGCTTCAATTTGCTCATTCGCAATGATCACAGGTAACAAATCTGGATCAGGAAAGTAGCGGTAATCGTTCGCTTCTTCTTTTGAGCGCATTGAACGAGTTTCCATTTTGTTTGGATCAAACAGACGGGTTTCTTGGTCAATGGTGCCACCATATTCCAAAATTTCCATTTGACGTTCAATTTCAACATTGATCGCTTGTTCAATGAAACGGAATGAGTTGAGGTTTTTTAACTCACAACGTGTACCAAAAGGCTCACCCGGACGACGTAATGACACGTTACAGTCAGCGCGGAACGAACCTTCTGCCATATTGCCGTCAGAAATACCCAACCAACGTACAAGTGTGTGAATCGATTTGATATACGCCACAGCTTCTTCAACCGAGCGCATATCAGGTTCAGATACGATTTCAAGTAATGGTGTACCAGCACGGTTTAAGTCAATACCTGACTGACCTTCAAACTGATCATGGATCGATTTACCCGCATCTTCTTCAAGATGCGCCCGAGTAACACCAATACGCTTTACTGTGCCATCTTCAAGCTGAATATCAATATGACCCAAACCGACAATTGGATTGTCCATTTGGCTGATCTGATAGCCTTTAGGAGAGTCTGGATAAAAGTAATTTTTACGTGCAAATACAGAAGCTTGATCGATATAGGCATCAATTCCCAAACCAAAACGAATGGCAAGATTCACCACTTCTGCATTGAGTACTGGAAGCACTCCTGGCATAGCCAGATCAACCAAACTGGCTTGTGTATTGGGATCCTGACCAAATTCAGTTGATGAACCTGAGAAGATTTTAGATTGAGTTGCAAGTTGCGTGTGAATCTCAATCCCGATCACCACTTCCCAGCCATCAATAAGATTTGATTTTGGCTTTTTCTGTGCTGTTTTTGAGGTATTGGTCATTTATGCATTCTCCTCAGCAATTGCCGCACGTTGGGTGTGGAAGTTTGTGTCTTGTTGATATTGATGCACAATTGATAGCAATTGTGATTCTGACCAATAATTGCCAATGAGTTGCAAACCAACAGGAAGGCTGTTGCTATCAACTCCCACAGGTGCATTAATTGCAGGTAAACCTGCCAAGTTCACTGCAAGGGTATAAATATCACCCAAATACATTTCCACAGGAGTTAAATCTGCGCCAATTTTATAAGCAGTCGTAGGGGCGGAGGGTGCTGCAATTACATCAACACTTTCAAATGCTTTTAAGAAATCCTGCTGGATCAAACGGCGTACTTTTTGTGCTTTGACATAATAAGCATCGTAATAACCCGCAGAAAGGGCATAAGTACCGATCAAGATTCGACGTTGCACTTCAGCGCCAAAACCTTCAGAACGTGAACGCTTATACAAGTCCATCAAATCCACTGGATTTTCACAACGATAGCCATAACGAACGCCATCATAACGTGATAGGTTAGATGATGCTTCGGCAGGTGCGATCAAGTAGTAGGTTGGTACATAGCTTTCAGTCATTGTGAGATCAATCTCAACCAGAATTGCCCCCATGTCTTCGAGTTTTTTTAATGATTCTTCAACACGCGCTTTTACTTCAGGGGCTAAACCAGCCACATTGAAGTATTGCTTTGGAATCCCAATGCGTAAGCCTTTTAACGATGTTGACTTCAAGTTTGCCACATAGTCATCTACTTCTTTATCAACAGAAGTTGAATCTTTGGCATCATGACCTGCAATGACATTCATCAAGTACGCACAGTCTTCAGCAGAACGAGCCATTGGTCCGCCTTGATCAAGCGACGATGCATAAGCAATCATACCGAAACGAGATACACGGCCATAGGTTGGTTTTAGACCTGTCAAACCGCAGAATGATGCAGGCTGACGAATTGAACCGCCTGTATCCGTACCCGTCGCGAAAGGTGCAAGATCAGCCGCGACAGCTGCCGCAGAACCACCTGATGATCCCCCAGGTACACGATCCAATGCCCATGGATTTTTGGTCGCACCAAAATATGAACTTTCTGAGGTTGAACCCATGGCGAATTCATCCATATTCACTTTACCTAAAGTGACTAAACCTGCAGCTTTTGCTTTGGCAACCACAGTAGCATCATAAGGTGAAATGAAGTTGTCTAGCATTTTTGAACCCGCAGTGGTTTTAATCCCTTGAGTACAAAAAATATCTTTATGCGCTAGAGGAATGCCTGTTAGCACAGTAGCGTGACCTGTTTTTAACGCTGCATCTGCTGCATCAGCCTCAAGCAATGCTTGTTCAGGCGTCACAGTCACATAACTTTTAATTTGCGTATCCAGTTTGGAAATACGATTAAGATAATGTTGAGTCAATTCGCGTGAAGAAAACTTGGCTTGACTCAGGCCTTCGGAAAGCTCGCGAATAGATAAGCGATGTAAATCTGTCATAAGTGAAAATTCTTTATCTTCAAATTCTAAAATATAAGGAGATGAATTAAAAATGATTCATCTGTTTTTAACTATTCAATGACGCGTGGAACCAGATATAACCCGTCTTGCGTTTCAGGTGCAACTGCCTGATATTCATCACGATGATTTGTTTCAGTCACCAGATCAGCACGTAAAGGTTGGGGATGATCAAACGGACTTTTCAGGGGTTCAACACCATCAGTATCAATGCTTTTTAGGCTTTCCATCATGTCTAAAATTTTATTTAGACTTTGAGCATAGTCGCTAGATTGCGTATCATTGAGCGACAATCTAGCAAGATTGGCAATTTGAGATACGGTTTGTGCATTTAAATCTGAATGCTGAGCATCCGATGTAGACATAACATCACCTAAGTCTGTATTAAAAATTTGCAAATAATGTGGCTTATAATAAGCGATTGACTTGTTCAAAGCATCACATTTAGTTAAAGTTGCCAACTTGCGTCCATATAAAGTTTAACTGAGAACGACCCGTGATTCTAAAACGACTAATTGGCTTGTTTTCGCCAGATCTAGCCATTGATTTAGGTACAGCAAATACACTTATTTATGCACCAGGCCGAGGCATTATATTAAATGAACCGACCGTTGTGGCGATTCGTCACAGTGGTTCGCAGAAAATTGTTGCTGCTGTAGGTCTCGATGCTAAACAAATGTTAGGTCGTACGCCAGCCAATATTTCTGCGATTCGTCCGATGAAAGACGGTGTTATTGCCGATTTTGAAGTGACCGAAACCATGTTGAACCAATTTATTGGTAAAGTACATGAAAAGCGCCTATTTCCACCAGCACCACGTGTTGTGGTATGTGTACCATGCAAATCAACTTTAGTTGAACGTCGTGCCATTCGTGAAGCTGTATTCAATGCAGGCGCACGTGATGTTCGTTTAATCGAAGAACCTATGGCTGCTGCCATTGGTGCAGGTATGCCAGTTGAACAAGCGTGTGGTTCTATGGTGGTTGATGTAGGTGGCGGTACAACTGAAATTGCCATTATCTCACTTCAAGGTTGTGTTTATGCAGATTCATTGCGCATAGGTGGCGATGTATTTGATGAACAGATTATCCATTATGTGCGTAAGGCGCATGGCTGTGTGATTGGTGAAACTACGGCTGAAATCATTAAGAAAGAAGTCGGTATGGCTGTTTCTGATGGACAGACTTTGGAAATTGAAGTTCGTGGCCGCAATCTGGCTGAAGGTGTACCTCGTGCAATCACGGTCACTTCTGATGAGGTCATGCAGGCTATTTCTGATCCGCTACAAAGTATCGTCAGTGCAGTGAAGTCAGCACTTGAGCAGACTCCTCCAGAATTATCTTCTGATATTGCTGAACGCGGTATCGTGTTAACAGGTGGTGGTGCATTATTGCGTAACTTGGATAAATTATTGGCTCAAGAAACAGGTTTACCTGTTGTTGTTGCTGAAGATCCACTGACTTGTGTCACCCGTGGGGGGGGGAAAGTGCTTGAGTTCTTCGATAATCCAAACCATGACATGCTCTTTGTTGGTTAATACTATTTAAGGACGAGGCGGTGCAACCGAATCTTTTTTCAAGACAACCGCCATCTTTTCGCTCGTTTGTTATCGCGGTCATTACATGTCTGGTGGTGCTCTTTATTAACTGGCGCATACCTCATGTAATCAAGCCGGCGAGGGATGTCATCTATGCTGCATATAATCCCATATATGCGCTAGCCAGTTATCCTGTATTGTCGCGAGAATGGCTCAATCAACAAACCAAGTCTGAAACACAGTTACGTCGTGAAAATACTGCGATGCAAGCTGAATTGCTTCAGGCTCAGGTACGTCTACAGAAATTATCTGAACTCTCTGCGGAAAATACCCGTTTACGTGGTCTTTTGGATACGCCATTAATTATTGATGGACGTATGGAAATTGCTGAAGTCATTGGAACGGATGCAGACCCATTACGTCATATCATTATTATTAACCGTGGTGCAACCAATCAGATTAAAGTGGGCCAAACGGTTCTTGATGATAAAGGAATTATGGGACAGATTATTAATGTCTATCCGCATAGTTCACGAGTCATGTTGTTATCTGATAAAGAACATTCGCTTTCTGTGCGTCTGGAACGTACAGGCATGCGTGCGATTGTGTCAGGTACAGGTGATCTTGGACGTTTAAAAATGGAATATGTTCCAACCAGTGCCAATGTGAAAATAGGCGATAAAGTCTATAGTTCTGGATTGGGTGAGCATTTTCCTGCTGGTTATTTGGTCGGAACGGTATCGCAGGTACGTCGACATAATTCGGGCGAATTTTCCGAAATTGATGTGACTCCAGCAGCTCAATTAGCCAGTGGTCATCATGTTGTGGTTTTATTTTCTGAATCATTAGCGATGGAGCAACCCTATGCCGATCGCTAAATTAAAATTTGAAAAGCGTAAAGATCCACTGTTCATTATTATTATTTCAATTGTGATCAGTTCAGTTCTAATGGTCTATCCTTTGTCCTATGATGTTTCAGGCTGGCGACCATTAATTATGTTTCTGGTAATGATGTTCTGGGTCTTATGTCAGCCAACGTGGTGTGGTATCTGGTTCGCATTTGCTATTGGTTTATTTACCGATTTATTAATTGATTCACCCTTAGGCCTCAATGCGCTTAGTTTTGTTTTGATCACTTTTATTGTGCGTTATTTTACCCGTGAGCGACGGATTTTAACGTTTATGAATTTGTGGACGATTATTATTTTGGCGCTGATTGCTCATTTGTTTTTTATGTGGATGGCGCAAATTATGGGAGGGTTCCACTTTTCCATTGCGCGACATTGGCAGCCTTTAGTTACCAGTATTTTATGCTGGCCCATTATCTATTATTGTCTACATAAATGGCGTATTTAATTTTGGCCTCAAGCTCGCCCAGACGACAAGAGCTCCTCCAACAACTGGGTTTGCACTTTGATGTAGTTTGTCCTGATATTGATGAATCACAACAGGAAAATGAGTCAGTCGCTACATACGTTGAACGTCTGGCGCGAGAAAAAGCCCAAGTGATTCTCAAAAAATTTCCAGATGCAGTTATACTGGCCGCTGATACAAGTTTGGGACTTGATGGTAAGATTATTGGTAAGCCAGAATCCAAAGCACATGCTTTTAAAATTTGGAAAGCGCTGTCAGGCCGTCAGCATGATGTTTTTTCAGGGATTTGTGTGGCAACAGCGAAGGATATTTTTAGTGATGTCGTGCAGACTAGAGTTGAATTTCAACATTTAACTCACACAGATATGGATGATTATTGGGCAACAGGGGAGCCTGTTGATAAAGCTGGGGCATATGCCATACAGGGGATAGCTGCTCAATTTATTCCTCGAATTGAAGGAAGTTATACCAATGTGGTGGGCTTGCCTTTATACGAGACAGTACAGTTATTAAAAAGAGTTAAGGTCATTGGGAGAAAGAGCGGCTTTGAGCAATCTATTTGATTGTACGCTTGATTTCCTTTAACTCTGGAACAAGAATTTTTATAACATTTTGAGTTTTAGTATGTCGGAAGAACTACTTATTAATGTCACGCCTATGGAGTGTCGGGTGGCATTAATCCAAAACGGAACGGTCAATGAGTTATTTGTTGAGCGTACAGTTAAGCGTGGCTTGGTGGGCAATATCTATACAGGAAAAGTGGTTCGTGTATTGCCGGGAATGCAGGCAGCTTTTGTTGATATAGGATTATCCCGAACTGCATTTTTACATATCAACGATATGGTTTGGTCACGTTCCCAACCGACTCCAAATGTCTTTGAACTTTTGCATCCTGGACAAATTCTTACGGTTCAAGTGATGAAAGATATGTTGGGGACGAAAGGTGCTCGACTAAGTACAGATCTTTCTATTCCTTCACGTTATTTGGTTCTCATGCCTTATGGTAATCATATCGGGGTCTCGCAGAGAATTGAATCTGAAGAAGAACGTGATCGCTTGCGCAGTATGATTGAACGTATTCAGAAAGAACACCATTTGCCAGGGAGTGTGATTGTTCGCACAGCCGCAGAAGGAATTGATGAAGCTTCAATTACACAAGACATGTGTTATCTAGCAAAGCTGTGGGAGTTTATTCAGCGTAAACAAAAAGGTGGCGTTGTTCCCAACCTTATTTTTGAAGAACTACCTTTACCACAGCGGGTGATTCGTGATTTGGCCAATGAAGAAACGTCTAAGGTGTATGTCGATTCACGTGAAATTCATGCAAAACTGGTGGAGTTTATTGATGAATTTGTTCCTGATATTAAGAATCGTTTGATTCACTATCCGGGTGAACGTCCCTTATTTGATCTGTACAATGTTGAAGAGGATATTCAAAAGGCCTTACAGACCCGTGTGGCACTAAAATCTGGCGGCTACCTGATGATTGATCAGACTGAGGCCATGACTACGATTGATGTCAACACAGGCTCCTATGTAGGGGGGCGTAGTCTAGAAGACACAGTATTTAAAACTAATATGGAAGCGACACAAGTCATTGCGCGTCAGTTAAGACTTCGTAATCTAGGTGGCATTATCATTATTGATTTTATTGATATGCAGGAAGCTACGCATCGCGAAGAAGTCATGCGCCAGCTAGAAAAAATGCTAGAACGTGATCATGCTAAAACCAAAATTACTCAGGTTTCTGAGCTGGGGTTAGTGGAAATGACTCGTAAACGTACGCGTGAGTCGTTAGAACATTTACTTTGTGAGTCGTGCCCGACCTGTCAAGGACGGGGTTATGTGAAGACAGCAGAAACAGTGTGTTACGAGATATTTCGAGAAATTTTAAGATATACCCGAGCTTTTGAATCCAAGAGTGGCTTTACTGTCGTTGCTCATCCAGCGGTGATTGATCGATTATTAACTGCAGAAGCTACGGCTGTCGCGGATTTGGAGCATTTTGTGAATCGTGTCATAAAATTTCAAGTCGAAAATTTATACACGCAAGAGCAATATGACATCATTTTAAGTTGAAATTGTAACAGGATTTCGCTTAATCCTTGTTACAACTGAAATTTTACTTTCGCCTGCGAATTTTAAATACTAGATACATCCAGTAGCCAAAGACAAATTCTCCCTTTTTAGACGTCTTAGCAAGTAGAGGTTCTCTAGCATGAATGTAAGTGAAAGATTACTTGGTCAAGGTTTGAAGCATGTGATGGACAGCAGCCATGTTGTAAACACGTGTTATATGGTGGACGATCAAGGTAAAGAAGTACAAATTACCACCGCGATGATTCGCTCTGTGTGTCATCAATTACTCAAACAATGTCGTACAATTAAAAAATAAGGGGCATATTCAAGCCCCTTTTTTTAGCTTAATAAAAACTTAACTTGCTGCAATTACTTCATTTTCCCGCTTTTGCATACTTTCTTTTTCAGCAATCAATTGTTCAAAACGAAGAATTTCATCTTCTAGATGCGTCAATAAGTTTTGCATGCGTGGTAATGCATTACGACAAGCCGTTAAGCCGACTTCAAGTTTATCTAGATAACTGGTCATCGTAATGTTAAGCGCCTGCCCATCTAACACAATTGACGCAGGGTAGAGTGCATCCAGTTTTGCTCCATTCCAATAAAGCGGCTCACGTGGGCCAGGAACATTGGAAATGACCAGATTAAATGCTTGATGTTTTGGCATCATACCAGAAAGAATATTAAGTCCAGCCGCACCGTATACCACAGCACTATAATTTAAAATCTGATCACTGGTCATGCGTTTAAAGCGTTGTTTAGCATTCTGTACGCTGCGACGAATAATCTCAAGACGTTCTACAGGATCATCTTTGTGTGTCGCCAGATTGGCTAGAATCATGGTGATTCGATTGCTTACGTCAGAGTCGTCACTGCGTAATGACGCTGGTACCATCGCAATTAATGGTTTATTCGGTAAACTTTGATGGCTAATCAGATATTCACGTAAAGCGCCAGAACAAACCGCCAAAACAATATCATTAATCGTGACATCAAGAGATTTGGCAATTTGGCGAAAGCGATCCAGCTCAAACGATTGCGCTGCAAATCGACGCGAAGAACTAACCCGCTGATTTAGTATCGAACTAGGTGCCTGAAAACTCGATACATAATCTGGATTACGCCCAAAGTCTTTCAGCAAGGTTTGAGAAAGTTCTTGCATGACACGCGGTGCCGCTTCAAATTGACCTTTTAAACCTGTCAGGATTTTTTTGACTCGACCTGTTTTAGGTTCTTTCAAACGCTTTGCCCGTTTCCCTTCAACACACCAAGGCGGAACGATACTTTTTTCCGTAGGATCATGCGACAATGATTTCTCAATCAAGCGCATACCTGCTACGCCATCCACCATTGCGTGATGGATTTTGAAGTACATAGCAAAACGGTTGCCTTCAATTCCTTCAATGATATTGCATGTCCAGAGCGGCTTTGCCCGATCAATAAGGGTACTATGTTCCTGAGAAATATAGATTAATAACTCACGAATACGTCCCGGATGCGGCAGAGAAACATGACGAAAATGATGATCGAGATCAAACTCTTCATCTTCATCCCAAAACAGACCATTCAGGCGATTGTTAAAGGGTGGAACAGGAATTGACTTGGATTTGCGAATATCATCCACCAGATCCTGCATAAATGTATCTGGAGCATTTTCTGGAATTTCAAATAAAAACAAACCCCCTACGTGCATAGGTTGTTGTCTTTTTTCAAGTGATAAGAAAATGAAGTCAATGGGATGTAATGGGCGCATAGCTTGGATTGCCTCACTGCAATTATATCAATAACCTTTGATGAGCTAAGTTTTTAGAATTATAGAACACGTATCAGGTATAAGTGTATGACTAGTATATAAGCAACAATGTACATAAAGCTAATAAATTGTGAAGAATGGCGGGGTTATAAAAAATTCTAGATATTTTTATAAATTTAAATTTATTGAGCAAATGCTTTATTGGTTTAAAAGAAAGAAATTAATAGGAATGTTAGGTATTAAGTCATTCAAAGACAGTCGCCTAAATGACTGTCTTTACCATATAGATTGATATTTCCAACCGATTAATGACTAAGGTGTAAACCGCATTCACGGTGTTCTTCACCTTTGGTTGGGTCAAAATAGTCTTCATTATCAGGCAGATTATGTTTTTGCATATATTCCCAAAGATCTTTAGATGTCCATTTGAGTAAAGGAGCAACCTTAATCAGTCCATCTGGGTTGATGCTGACCGCATCCATTTCTGCACGAACAGCAGTATCTGTTGCACGTAATGCAGTGAACCAGACTTTAGGTGCCGTTTCACGTAGTGCGCGTTCAAAAGGTTCTAACTTTACTTCTGCGGTGAATGCTTCATGTTTAGGATCGTCCAGAGCGGGTACTGATCCCTCCAATGCCTCTCGGTGAGCACGGGAACGTTTTGGTAGATAAGTAAGTAGATTTAGATGGAGTAATTTACTAATTTCATCAACATATTTATAGGTGGTTTCGGTGTTGTAACCGTTATCCATCCATACCACCTGAATGTCGGGTTTAACACGTGTGAGCATATGCAAAATCACCGCTTCAAACGGACGAAAATTGGTAGTGACAATTGCTTTTTCATTTAGGCTAAGTGCCCATTCAATTAGCTTTTCGGCATCATTGCCTAATTCTGCATTGATACGATCTAAATCTAAACTCATTCCAGTGTTGCCTTATCAGATGTCAACTCATTTTGCAGATTATTATAATCTATTTCGGAGCGTCAACCTGAATAATCAGTCAATTTGAATCTAAAAGATCATGTTTACAAGAAAATCTACATGCTAAACTAATGCAATTTTTAAATCAGCTGGAGTAAGCATGGAAATCGTTTGTTTAGACTTGGAAGGGGTTTTGGTTCCTGAAATCTGGATTAATTTCGCAAAAAAAACGGGAATCAAAGAGCTTGAAGCCACCACACGCGATATTCCAGATTATGATGTGTTAATGACACAGCGCTTAAATATTTTAAAACAACATGGTTTAGGCTTAAACGATATTCAGGCTGTAATTGCGGAAATGGGACCGTTACCGGGCGCAAAAGAGTTTGTGGAATGGGTGCGTACCCATTTCCAATTGATCATTCTTTCAGATACATTTTATGAGTTTGCTCATCCCTTAATGCAACAATTAGGTTGGCCGACAATTTTCTGTCACAAGTTAGAGACAGATGATAACGGTATGATTACTGCTTACAAACTTCGCCAGCCAGATCAAAAACGAGAAGCGGTTAAAGCATTACATGGCTTGAATTTTCGTGTGATCGCAGCGGGTGATTCTTATAATGACACCACAATGCTGGGTGAAGCAGATCATGGTTTCTTATTTGATGCGCCAGACAATGTCATTGCTGAATTTCCTCAATTCCCAGCCATTCATGGCTATGAGGCATTGAAAGAAGCCATCCGTTCAGTTTCTCAGCGTAATATTCCTGCTTAATCGTTTTTTTTGATAAAGCAAAACTAAAGGCGCTCAAAGCGCCTTTAGTTTTAGGTATTATTTTTTAGGTTTATGATTTAGAAGCGATAACCGATTTTTAAGCCATAAGCGATGGCGTGGTTATCTTTAAAGTCTGCGATGTACTCAGAAGTACCAAATTGTGCTCCTGATTGTGCTTTAGCATCGCCCAGCCAGAAATATTTTACCCCGCCCGCGATGAAATAGTTTGGAGCTGGACTGAATTGTGCTCCTAAGCCCACATTCCAATAACCTTCTGTTGGTCCAAGTGTTGTAACAGGATTACCTGAGCCAGAATCCCAACCAACAGAGACATTCCCAGCCCATTGATCATTTAACTTGCGGCCTAAACCTACATTTGCAGACCATTGATCATCGGTATATGCAACAAGATCAAAGCCATTCGGTTTACCTACACTTGGACCTGCAATTGCACTTGCTCTACCAAATTTATCTGGGCGGATTGAAAAATCTTTCCAGTTCACCCAGCGAACATTTGCAAAGGCAACTGTATCAGCCATGATTCCTGTCTGAAAATCTAGGTTTGCTGATTGTGGTGTCGTAATATCAGTTTTATTGGGGGTTAAGAAGTTTAATGCACCAAAACTTCCCGCAGAATTGAAAGTTTCTCTGGCATTTACCGAATGTTCAATTTCAGAGCGATAAGTCAAAGATGTTTTTAATGCAATTTCAGGAAGCTGAAATGCGATACCAGCTAACCAGCCAACATCTCCAGTTTCTTTAATATTGGCATTGTAACCACCAAATGTTGCATTGCCGCCATAAGCTGTGCCTCGTAATTGGACACTACCTTTAACAGTTTGATAGGCTGCACCGCCATAAATATTCCAGTTTTCAGTAGGTTGAAAACCTAAAATAAATGACAAGTTTTGAGTGGTAACATCAACTTCAGTGCCTTCGCTGCCATTATGAAATGCACCCTGACCAGCAAATGCTGCCGCAGCTCCAGGCAAAACCGCAGGTAATGTTGCAGTTGTAGTTGAATACGTTGCTTTGGCTCCAAATGGTTGATCGTAAAGTAAGCCAAAAGAAAAGTTTGGAT
Source organism: Acinetobacter sp. S40 (assembly GCF_016624705.1). Taxonomy (NCBI): domain Bacteria; kingdom Pseudomonadati; phylum Pseudomonadota; class Gammaproteobacteria; order Moraxellales; family Moraxellaceae; genus Acinetobacter; species Acinetobacter sp. S40. The sequence goes on along the minus strand of NZ_JACVTU010000011.1, from coordinate 8,425 downwards.
TAAGTTGAACTTTTAATGCTGCATTATAGAATTGATAATCATCTGCCATCTCACCAGTAGCAGTATTGGATAATAATGGTAGTGCGGCATTAGGATAATTGTCTTTGGTTTGACCAGAAACATTCGGATCTAATATGGAAATTCCAGCTTCAAAATAGTTGCCTGGTTGTAAAAAAGCTGCAATAGATTGCCCAGAGCGGTCGAGAGCTGCTGCAAAAACCCCTGTTGTAGGTAGTGATGCCAAGATCATAGCGGTTGTTAAATGTTTTAATTTCATTCAAATCTTTCCTTGAACAACAAAATAATTTATTGCTTATTTCCAAGCATTTACATTTTTAATTTTGGAGAAATGAGTTTAATGTATCTGTATTCATCCTTACTCCATGCAACAAAAATAACACAATTAAAATAAGAGTAAATGCTCTATAAGGCTACATAAGTTAAAAAAATAATGCTTGCAATAGTTTGATACTATTTTCTTAACAGTATTAAAAAATAAAATAATAATTAAGTTTTTATAAATCAATAGTTTGAAATTATTTTTTAAATATACGATTGTCTTTTTTTACTGAAAAAGTAGACGCTATAGTCAAAGATTTTTATTTTTAATTAAGATCTAAATTTTCATTTGTCTGTTATTTGTCCATTTCTGTGAGGGTGGTTTGTTTTTTTGCGTATTTTATTTAAGTTTAATTTAAGATTTTTATTTTTTGCTATAAGCGAAAATCTTCAGAAATACTTAATAAAAGAATAGACCACCTAGTCGATATTTTTAAAAGTCCATTTATTAATTTCACCTCTATCTATTAGAAGAAAGGTTTTATTCCATTCCTAATTGACAATTCACCATCCATTTTATACCAAATTGATCAGTAAACGCGCCATACAATGCACCCCAAAAGGTTTTTTGTAGTGGCATTTCGACTAATCCTCCCATCGATAAAAGATTAAATAATCGACGAGTTTCTGTTTCATCATTTTCTAAATTAATTGAAATATAGTGGTTATTTCCTTTATTTAAAATCGCATTTGCTGGACTGCAAAACTGTTCATTGACATCTGACCCCATAAGAACTGTAAATTCATTAATAGTCAAAGAAACATGCAATATCAGGTTTCTTTGGGAATCTGATAAGACCACGCCATCTTGTGCGGGTAGGTCTGCGTATCGAGTCATCATGGCAAATTCGCCACCAAAAACAGATTGGTAAAAATTAAAAGCGGCTTCGGCTTCACCATTAAAGTTGAGGTAATGATTGAGTTGCATAGGGAATTGTCCTGATTATTTTTATTGTTACCTCATCAATGTAATTTAGAGTTAGATAAAAAACAGTCTAATTTTGTATCTACACCACAAAAAAATCCCGCCGAAGCGGGATTAAAAATTATGAAGACTTAAAGTAATTCTATGGCAACAGCCGTTGCTTCCCCTCCGCCGATACACAATGCAGCAATCCCTTTTTTTCCACCGGTGCGTTTTAGTGCATGTATTAATGTCAAAATAATACGCGAACCAGTCGAACCTACAGGATGTCCTAAAGCACAGGCGCCGCCATTAATATTGACTTTTTCAGCATCAAGTTTGAAATCATCGATGGCACACATTGTCACCATGGCAAATGCTTCATTGATTTCCCAAAGATCGACATCTTGAGCATCCCAACCCGCTTTTTTAAGGACTTTGTCAATTGCGCCAACAGGGGCAATAGTAAATTCAGATGGGTGTTGAGAGTTGGATGCAGTTGCTACAATTTTGGCTAAAGGTTGTAAACCGCGTTGATTAGCAATTTCACTAGAAGTTAGTACCAGTGCTGAAGCACCATCTGAAATTGAACTAGCATTGGCTGCAGTAATTGTTCCATCTTTGGCAAAAGCTGGTTTTAAAGATGGGATTTTATCAATTTTAGCATTTAAAGGTTGTTCATCCTGATCAATTGTAATGTCACCTTTACGTGATGAAACAGTGACAGGAACAATCTCATCCTTAAAATAGCCTTCGGTGATCGCTGTTTGAGCTCGCTTAAGTGAACGAATGGCAAATTCATCCATTTGTTCTCGAGTATAGCTGCGAGTATTGGCCATATCCTGAGCAAAGGAACCCATTAAACGACCTGTTTCAGCATCTTCAAGACCATCAAAAAACATATGATCTTTAATTTCACCATGACCCATACGATATCCTGCACGAGCTTTAGGCAAAATATAGGGTGCATTTGTCATTGATTCCATGCCACCAGCAACGACAATTCCAGCACTTCCTGCCTTAATCATATCTGTAGCTTGCATAACAGCTTTCATGCCAGAACCACACAGTTTATTAATGGTTACAGCACCAGTAGAATCAGGTAGCCCCGCTTTACGCATGGCTTGACGGGCAGGACCCTGTTTTAGACCCGCGGGTAACACGCATCCCATAATCACTTCTTCAATATCTGCTGGTACTAAGCCAGCACGTTGAACAGCTTCACGTATAGTAACGGCACCCAGTTCAGGTGCTGTCGAAGATGATAAAACGCCTTGAAAGCCGCCCATTGCTGTACGTGCGCCATTTATAATTACAATATCTGTCACAATCATTTCTCCCAAAATCACTTAAGAATTACGTTTTCGAAGCAGTATAGTAAAAAAGTAGATTGATAAAAGTGACCTAAAAGACCACAACCTCGACTGCCCAGTTTTCTTAACAGCTGGTCAGAGATTCATTGCGAGCATGTCCCATTCGACTGAGTGTTAGCTTGAGGTAATGAGGATAATGATGTGAGCAATAACGAAAAGAACCATTTGAAGCCAGAGGAAGACCTGAATTCCCTTCAAAAATAATTCTTTTATTGCCAAATCCCTGCCAAGATAATGTGCCATATTTTAATTGCAAACTTTCTATAGCTAACACCGTTTCATCCAAATCGTAGTTACGGTTTTTATTCTGATCGATAAATAAAATATAACCGTTCGTCCAATTATTATCACATTCATGAAAGGTACTGGTTGCGCATAAAATTATATTCTTTCTATAAAGCAATGATTCATGCTTAGCCTTTTGTATATGGCGTGTGAGCATTTGGGGTACTTTTTTTGCCTCTTGTGATGCCATGTATTGGTGATAAGAGGGGATTGCAAAGGAAGCAATTACAGCAATGATTGTTAATACAACACTTATTTCGATTAACGAAAAACCATCATTTATCTTTTTCATGTTAAAGATACGTCCATCTTGTGTAACTTTTTTTGTTTTTTAACAGTAGATTAAGCAAAAAAGATTGAAAAAAAGTTTGAGTTGAAATATTTATTACTTTAAGCGTTTGAATGCTGCTAAAATAAAGAAAGCGTGAAGATAAGCTATTCACAACAATAAATTGAGTAGAAAGTTACCGAATTACAACGGAAATTGTAAGTAATTTTGTCAATAATTTACTTGATTAAAGTTATCAAGCACTTGGAAATCAGTTTAAGTGTTTGTATGATTCAACGTGAGTAGCTTAAAAATAATACTGGGGTATATAAAAAGTTATCTCAGGGCCATAAAAATTTTAGGCTGAGCTTGAACAACAAACAATTTGTTTATCTCTGGAGGATATCCATGAAATTGAGTCGTATTGCACTTGCTACTATGCTGGTTGCTGCTCCATTCGCTGCTGCAAACGCTGGCGTAACCGTTACTCCTTTATTGTTAGGTTATACTTGGTATGATACTGACCACAACAATGACAAACTTACAGCTGGTCCTGAGTTACAAGACGATTTATTCGTTGGTGCTGGATTAGGTGTTGAGTTAACTCCTTGGTTAGGTTTTGAAGCTGAATACTCTCAAGTAAAAGGTGATCTTGACGGTGTTCCTGGAAATCCTGGTGCAGAATACAAACAACAAAACATTGTTGGTAATTTCTACGCTACTTCTGACCTCATTACTAAAAATTATGACAGCAAAATCAAGCCTTATGTATTACTAGGTGCTGGTCAAGCTAAATATGAGTTTGATGGTTTAGCTGATAAGAAAGATACGATTGGTAATGCTGGTGTTGGTGCTTTCTGGCGTCTAAATGATGCATTGTCTCTTCGTACTGAAGCTCGTGGTACGTATGACTTTGATGAAAAATTCTGGAGCTATACTGCTCTTGCAGGTTTGAACGTAGTTCTTGGTGGTCACTTGAAACCAGCTGCGCCAGTAGTTGAAGTTGCTCCAGTTGAGCCAACTCCAGTTCAACCTCAACCACAAGAGTTGACTGAAGATCTTAACATGGAACTTCGTGTATTCTTTGATACCAACAAATCAAACATCAAAGATCAATACAAACCTGAAATCGCAAAAGTTGCTGAGAAGTTAGTTGAATACCCTAACGCAACTGCTCGTATCGATGGTCACACAGATAACACTGGTCCTCGTAAGTTAAACGAACGTTTATCTTTAGCTCGTGCTAACTCTGTTAAATCAGCTCTTGTAAACGAATACAACATTGATGCTTCTCGTTTATCTACTCAAGGTTTTGCGTGGGATCAACCGATTGCTGACAACAGCACTAAAGAAGGTCGTGCAATGAACCGTCGTGTATTCGCTACAATTACTGGTAGCCGTACTGTAGTCGTTCAACCTGGTCAACAAGCTCAATAATCTGAGTTTTTGATTGAAAAAGAGCAGCTTTAAAGCTGCTCTTTTTATTTGTGTTTTTTAAGCATAATAAAAATACACTCTTTTGAGTGTATTTTTATATGTGTTGATTTAGGTAAGAAGCTGTTTCAGCATTTCTTCATAAATTTCTGCCAAAGGTTCTAGATCCGCAACATTTACATGTTCATTAACTTGATGAATTGAGGCATTTAGTACACCTAACTCTAAGACTTGTGCGCCAGTAGGTGCGATAAAACGTCCATCAGACGTACCGCCAGTGGTAGATAACTGAGTTTCTGTTCCGGTAATTTTTTTAATTGCATGTTTTGCTGCATTAACCAATTCGCCGACGGGCGTTAAAAATGGTAAACCTGATAGTGTCCAGACAATGTCATATTCAAGTCCGTGTCGATCTAGAAGGTCTATAACGCGCTGTTTTAAAATTTCTGCGGTGACTTCAGTGGAGTATCTAAAATTGAAGGTCACTTCAAGTGTGCCAGGTACAACATTGGTTGCACCTGTCCCTGAATGGATATTAGAGATTTGGAACGTTGTTGCTGGGAAATATTCATTGCCTTCATCCCAAATAGTTTCACACAGCTCATGAATGGCGGCAGCAGCTAAATGAATAGGGTTGCGAGCTAAATGGGGATAGGCTACGTGCCCTTGTTTACCTTGAACCGTTAAAACAGCATTGAGTGAACCGCGACGTCCATTTTTGATAATGTCGCCTAACTGATGTGTGCTTGAAGGTTCACCTACGAGACACCACGTTATTTTCTCATTACGGGCCTCAAGGGTTTCAATTACTTTAACTGTACCATTGATAGAGGGTCCTTCTTCATCTGAGGTAATAAGATAAGCAATTGAGCCTTTATGATCCGGATGTTTTTTAACAAAACGTTCAGTGGCAATCACCATCGCTGCTAACGCAGTTTTCATATCTGCTGCACCACGTCCATACAGTATTCCATTACGAATTTCGGGCTGAAATGGATCGGTTTCCCAAGCGTGTAAGCTACCTGTCGGTACGACGTCAGTATGACCTGCAAAACAAAATACAGGTGACTGCGTGCCACGACGCGCCCATAAATTATCAACATCTTCAAAACGCATATGCTCGATTTGAAAACCAGCCTGAGCAAGACGGTCAGCCATAATATTTTGACAATTATGATCGACTGGCGTGACAGAAGGTTGGCGTAGAAGCTCTAAACTGAGGTCTAAGGTATCTGATAAAGTCATAGGGAAGAATTTGGCAGTGAAAAACTGACAGTTATAATAGGCTAAACTGTTGTATCTGGGTACGTATAAATGAAAAAACCTTATCATTCGATAAGGTTTTTAAAATGTAATTAGATGACTTACATTTTGTCTTGAGTTTTTTGCGCTGTATTCGTTACTGCATCTCCAGCTTTAGATACATCTTTTCCCACGCCTTTGAAAGTATTACAACCCGTTAATACAAAAGCAACCATCATTGATGCAACTAAGATTTTTTTCATCATCTATCTCCACTTTAGATTTAATTCTGATGTACTTCAAAGATTAAAAACTAATCATGAAAATAAACATGAGTGTTTGATAGTAAATGTGTTAAAAAGTGTTTCAGAAGAGAATTGTTCTTGTAAATAAGTTATTTATAGGTCATTAAGTGTTGCCGATACATGTAATATTGAGCAAAGTGATAAGGCCCTTTGTATAAGCCATTTGTCCACCATTTTGCTTGTGATGAGGAAGGAACGTGATTGGGGCATAACCATTCATGCCGCGTTAAACGATAATAATCTGGCCTTATTTGACTTCCCCATTGCCCTAGTTGTCTTTGTGGTTCAATCCAGTCTAAATTCATAGTAGTTTCTAGGAAGGATTCAGGTAAATAAAGTTGACCTTTTAGTACAGCATAACGTTTTTGGATCACATGATGATCGACTTGTTTAAACTGAAATTGGCGTTGAGTAAAATGATTTAGTTTTTTAGACAAAGTGTCATCACGATTTAGTCCAAACCAAAACGGTAGAGTAAAATCAGCTTCGCCTAAATAATATTTTAAAGCGACTTCCCAGTGTTCAATTTCGTTTGTATTGGTATTTAAAAGAAGAAAATCAAGTTCTCCCAACGTCTTTGCGTGATCTATTTTTTGGATGCTATGACCTAAAAGTTGGTAAGGATGATACTCATGATCTTGTAGCCAAAACCAGAGTAGATACTCAAAACGCAAACCTAAACGGGTGCTTTTTAGTTGATTAAGAAAATCAAACAATGGTTCTGGATGCTGGTCAAGCCTAAGCAAGCGCTGTTGATAGGCGATAAATTGTGTTTGCCAGAAATGTGGCATGTGTAAATCGAAGTTGTAGTTAATGCTTAGTTCATCGGGAATACTTTTTATAATATTCGGACTGGCTAGACAAAACGCCAGTTGACGTACACTGGGTTGTTTGAACTTTAACCATGGTTCAAAATATTCATTCATGAAAAGAGAAATGGGCATAACAACCTAATGCAATAATTTAAATTAGAAATAAGCAAATAACATATAAAACTTTTATACTAGGCGGCGCGTAAGCAATTTTAGGATTCAATATGAAAACGTTGTTTTGGCGAAGCCTTGTAGTGATATTTATCACACTTGGTATTATTGGTGCAATTTTGCCTGGTATGCCAACAACGGTATTCTTAATTTTGGCGGCTTGGGCGGCGTCAAAAGGCTGGCCCCAAATGGATGCATGGTTACTTAATCATCCTAAATATGGGCCAACCTTACGCAATTGGCGTGAATATGGCACAGTCCCTCGTAGAGCTAAATGGATCGCTAGTATCATGATGCTTATCAGTGGCATTATTATGCTATTTACTAATGCACCATTTTGGGTAAAAGTTTTTACTGATAGCATTATGTTTATTGTTGCAGTGTGGTTATGGCTTCGTCCTGAGCACCGTTAAAAAAGCAATACTTTTAGCGGCACAAGACCTTGCATAATATATTCATCCTGTCCGCATATTTAAAATCGAGAAATAAAATGTCTTATACGCTAGAACAGGCAGATATTTTGATTGATTTAGAACAGCAGCTTCTATATCTACCCAAACACAATAAATTATATTTGATTTCTTCAGGTAAAAATGGAATTGGCGAGCAAGACAACTCAGGTAAGACACCACGAGGTTGGCATCAAGTTGCTGAAAAATTTGGTGAAAACCTGCCTGTTAATACCGTCTTTATCGCACGTCAACCTACAGGCGAAATATATTCTCCAGCGTTGTCGCTTGAAAACCCACAACGTGATTGGATTTTATCCCGAATTCTTTGGTTAGATGGGCTTGAACAGGGCTTTAATCAAGGACAGGGGTGTGATAGTAAACAAAGGTATATCTACATTCATGGAACACCTGATAGTGAGCCGATGGGAATCCCTGTTTCACATGGCTGTATTCGCATGCGTAATCAAGATGTCATAGAGATATTTGATTTGATGGAAAGAGGGGCTCTGGTTTATTTATCTGAATCAAAAATTGAGCCATTCATTCCTGTACACAAAGATTCGTAATCTTTTAAAAGAGGATATTGAATCTGTAATCTAATGAGGTGATGATTTCTAAAGATCATAAATAAGCATTTGATGTTTAAATAAAACACAGAATTTTCAGGTTTTTCTATCGAATCACCTATTTTTTAATCATTCACGCCAGATTTTGAGAAAAGAAAGGGAAAAGCGTTTGACACGCTGATTAGATTCTCTATAATGCACCTCACAAACGATGAAGACGTTAAGGGCGCTTAGCTCAGTTGGTAGAGCGTCTGCCTTACAAGCAGAATGTCGG
>NZ_JACVTU010000010.1:0-102600 GCF_016624705.1 Acinetobacter sp. S40 | reverse complement strand
ACAGGTGGCTACTTCAAGGTAAAGAGTGGGCAGAATGTGTTTGAGAGTGGGAAAATCGTAAATGCTGAACTCCCTAAAATGCCTGAAAGTGGAAGCTTTAGTCGTCGATTTGATTTTAGTGGGTTGGTTAATGCGGATTTATTGAAAGACGGATTTAAATATAAAGTGATTAATCACGCTAAGAAAACAGAATACATCGGTTTTCTTGATCAGTTCGCAAGGACGGAGCGGATTTTTAGTGATAACCCAGATAGCGTCGAAATTCTTTTACTTGGTAAGAATGATGAGAGTTCAGATAAGTTACAACTGGTTGAAGAAGTGATCGCGGAAGAATAAGGTCATGGTTCAGATGAGGTTTGTTGTGGTGGCGATGATGATCATAACCATGACCACGATAGTGATGAACATATTGAAGATACAGATTTACAAGCAGATTTTGAAAGTTTTGGACTTAAGGATTAATTCAATAATGAATACTGTAAAGATAATGATTGGTGCATGTATTTTGCTAAATAGTATAAATTTACATGCAGGAAGTGCTAAAAATTGTATGAAATATTGGAGCGAGCCAGCAGTACAAGTGATTGTATTAGAAGATGTTCAGTGTCCTGATATATGGGAAGATAACTTTAGTAAAGAAAACAAAAAAATAGCAAAAAACATTGGCTTTGATTTAAAAGATAAAAATTGGACATCTACAGGAACATGTAATCATGTTCAGTATAAAAATAAAAATTATTATATTTATGGGGCAGAAATGAAACATAATAAAACTGATATTATCATGATTTATAATGATATTAATTCATTCGCATATTCAAGGGAAATAGATCAAAAAAAAATTAAAAATGGGTTTGGAAAAGAAGATTTCGTAGATGTGAATTTATCTTGTAGTAAAGTTGGAGATGATGCAAATATTGTATCCGTTTTAAATGGATATTTATTTAAAGAAACATCTATTAGTAATATTTCTAAGTATAAGATTAATGACAGGTTTAAATAATGAAAAAAACTATACAGTTTCAAGATGGGTCATTACAAAATTTTGAATTAAATAGAAATGGATTTATACAAGCTGTTAGTTATAAAGAATCAAGTGCTGATTTGAAGCTAAGCTTAAGCCACAAATCTAATATAATAGCAGCAGCCAAAAAAAGCTCAGGAGGATATCGTGGTTTTTTCCAAATGGGAGAGTCTGCCTTATTTGAAACTGGATACTATTTAGGAGATTTAGGTGTAGATTTTAGAAAGCTAAACCCAGAGAAAGAGAAACCAAGAATAGATACGATTAGAGCAACTTTTGATAAAAATGACTGGAAAGGGGAGTGGTCAGGTAAAAATGGAATTCATTCTTTCAATGATTTTCTTACAAAGCCTGAATTACAATTAATGGCAGTTAGTGATTGGATAAATTATTTATGTAAACGTATGCAGATATTAAACTTCAATCAATATTATGGGAAAATTATTAACGGGGTCGAGGTAACTGAATCCGGAGCAATAGCTAGTGCTCATTTAATGGGTGAAGGAGGACTAGCAACTTTTCTTGGCTCACCTGTATTTAAGAAAAAATCAGCTGTATCTGATGGTAATGGAACACATATTTCTTCATACTTATCAATGTTCGGTGGTTTTGATTTAGAAAGCTGTTGCAAAAGAAAAATTTATATTACTCTAAAAGAGAGTACAGGCGTAGAATTAAAAAATAAAGAAGTAACAATTGTTTCTAAAAATAATGGTAAATATATTTCAGGAGAAACAAGAGTTAAGGTTAAGAGTGATGAGAATGGTAACCTTCCTGTTATTGTTAGAAACCCAAACACAGAAATAAAAATAGTTGCTGATGGAAAAGAGTCGAATAGTATTATTCAAAAAGCAAATGAAAAACAAAAAGCAACTTTAAGTGATTTTAAAGTTACAAGCCATTCTGCAACTTTAGCGACAGATAGCGTACCTCAACCGAGACCTCAGGTTAATAAAACACCTCAAGAAGTAAGAAATGAACAGGGACAATCTTCGACCTCTCAAGAGGCAGAGGCAACTCCTGCATTTAAAGATGTAAACTTTAATATTGAAATAGTCGAAGGGGATTCTGGTAAGGCAATCTCTAATATGAATTTTTTTCTTACCTACAAAGGTAATATTAAAAAACATACAGCTGATAGTTATGGGGTTAAGCAAGGCATTATTGCGGAGGAAGGACAAGATGTTGAGGTTTCAGTAGAAGGTGATGGGCAGAAACAGGTAATTCATCATTTTCAAGTTACTAAGGCACTAAAAAATGCAACAGTCAAAGTGAAGCTTCCTGTACATCCTTTTAATATTTCAGTAACTCAAAACGGCAAACCTGTTCCAAACACATTGTTTAGTCTCTTTTACCGAGGTCGAGAAATACCGAAAAGAACAAATAATTGCGGTGTAATGAATGTACGAATGTTAACGGGTTTTGTTTTTGGTTTCGGTATAAGAGGAAAAAGTTTAGTTTTAAGTCGTGTTGAAAGATCGAGCCCAACTAAACCCTTTATCGTAAATGGTAGTGCTGTTCAGGCATCGAAATTATATGAAGTTGCAGATGCAAAACGTAAACAGGCTGAAGATCTAAAAAGACAACAGCAGCAGAAAGATGTTCAGGAAAAGAAAGCAAAAGAAGAAGCAGAGAAAGCAAAAACTGAGGCAGATAAGAAGAATCAAACGAAGCAAAATAATACGTATACAGAAAGTGGAGGAAAGCCATTAACAACGGTAAGTAATCAATCACCGCCAACAAGTGATACGACTCGATATCATATTTATTATGATGGAAAAATCAAACGAGAGAATAAAGCTGCAACTGGTTTTGCTGAGTTCATTTATTATGACCAGAATGGTAAGACTCATAATTTAGGGAAATCTAAATTTGTTAAGGCGCCTATGCGTAAAGCAGGAAATGAGGTTATTTCTGGAAGCTGTTATCTTATTGATTTTACGAAACATGGCTCTTATAGGAGTGAGAATATTGGATATAAATGGTTTATGACAGGAGGGAATATAAGATTTTATTTAAATGGTATTACCATGTCAGGAGTCCTTGGTACATTCATGAGTCTCGGTTATGAGGAATACCCAAGTTCAGGAGGGAGTCTTATTGATGGTAGTTCACAGGCACCAAGTGTTACACATCGTAATGGTGAAGCATGTGATTTCAGATACATAGGAAAAAACAATGCACATAGAACGAACGCAATTTGGACACAAAATAATGATTATGATGAACAAAGGAATATTACTTTAGTTCGTGAGTTAAGAAAGTTTGGCTTTACAGTATTTTATACTCAGGATGGTTATAATAAGAAACCTAAAATATCAGGCACAAGCTATGCAAAAAACCATTATCACCATTTACATATTGGCGCATGTTTGCCTAAAATTGAGGATATTTAACAATGTATAAGTTATATATTTTTCCTTTGTGTTTCATCATGATAGCGTGTAATGCTAAACAAGAAACTAAGACTGTAGATAATAATTATTCATTAAATAATTTATTATCTGAATTTAAAAATATGAATATAGGCCGAGATTACACTAAGTTGGAAAAAGAAGGTCTTGTAAAGCAAGTAGATGATACAGAAATTATTGATAATTGTTTATATGCAGAAACTAAAGATGAAAATATTGATTATTTAGTCTTTGATAATAAGATTTCAACTGCCTCATATCAAAAATCTGAATTTATGGGAATTACTGCTGCAGATTTAAAATCTAAGGTTAAAGACTTAAGTTTAGTAAAAAGTGCATATGATGACAATACATACTACTTGCAACACCAATTTGATAATAATAATGGTGTTAAATTTTATATTGTTGAGAATAAGGTTGCCGAGGTTACATATGGGACACTTGATAAATTGAAATATCAAGAGGGATGTTCATGAAGAAACCTTTTCTTCAATATTATTTTTTTAAATGAGCATTATTAATAAAACTTTTTTATTATCATTATGCTTGATATTGCTGGTATGTAGTCCCTTTCCAAAACCAAATCAGCAGGAGAAAACCAAAATTATTGTTGTTCAGCAAACCGATACTTTGCCATTAATTTCAAAATTTACAGGGAATAAAGTTGATGAAATTAAAAAGTTAAACAGTATTACTAGTGATAGATTGAGCCATAATCAAAAGTTTAGAGTTTATGATCGTCAAGTCGCACCAACAGCAGCAAAGAAAAAAGAAGAGAAAAAGCCTGCAACACCATTGAAAGTCACACCAGATGCTTCTAAAAACAAAGAAAAAACACCTGTAGCTAAGGTGGAATCTCCTACACCTGTCAGTGCAAATAGTCTATTCCCACAAGCGTCTGGTGGAGAAAACATTATAAAAGGACTTTAGCTCGGATAACTGAATTACATGCTGTGTATCAACCATATGTTATTAAGTTAATAAGTAATGAAGAAGCAAAGGATATATTACAGAAGGATTTAAAAATATATCTAAAAGAAATGAGCAAAAAAACTCTAACTAATTGTTAATAAATTATTTATTGGTTCTTAGAGTAAAAATATTGTGGAAAAATTCAATAAGTATAAAAAATGCCTCAAAGAGTTTTAAATAACCTGAATCGCGGATAAGAAATTGACTTGAAAAAAGAGGATTAGAGCCGTCAGTTGAGTTACTACACAAAACTCACAGCGTCAGTAATTTCGTCTAACAAAAAATTTAAAATTTTTTCATATGCATAACTGTACAAATTTTGATTTTTGCAAAAAGTCTATTGTTTGATTAACTATTTTTCTTATGTTCCTAATTCAAACTCCGCCTCACACCCGCCATTGTCTAGGACCTATTAAACCGCAATTTCAATAAAAAACGCAGTCTAAACTGCGTTTTTTTAATCTCGAATTTCAAAAGATTAATTAATAATCAAAACTAAAATATTCAGAATCAAGCGAAGTTAAAGTACGAGATGGCGTCACCATTGACTCAGCATGGCCTTGCGTGCGTGGTAATAAACGATCGAAGTAGAAATCAGCAACTTTGATTTTAGCTTTGTAGAACTCTGGTGTTTCTTTGCCGTCACCTGCTTCTAATCTCTCAGATGCAATTACCGCTTGTTGTGCCCAGAAATACGCCATCATTACGTAACCTGAGAACATCAAGTAATCAACCGATGCAGAAGAAACAATATCACGGTCTTTACGTGCAGCAAGCATAATACGCACAGTCAATGTATTCCATTGAGCGCAAAGCTTAGTTAAATCCCATGCAAAACGGCGCAAGTATTTGTTACGGGCATGACGGCCACAGAACTTAAGAATTTCAGCCGTATAATCACGAACCACTTTGCCTTTAGATGATAACAATACTTTACGACCAATCAGATCCAATGCCTGTACACCCGTGGTCCCTTCATAAAGGGTAGAAATACGTGCATCACGTGCGATTTGTTCCATGCCCCATTCGCGAATATAACCATGACCACCGTACACTTGCATACCGTGATTGGCTGCTTCTAGACCTAGTTCGGTCAGGAAACCTTTTAAAATTGGGGTAAAGAAACCAAGTTTATCATCATAATCTTCAAATTTAGCCTGATCCCCAGTGATTAAGGCATCCGTCATTTTATCTGCAAGCTGTGCAGCATGATAAATCATCGAGCGGCCACCTTCTGCAATCGCTTTTTGGGTAAGCAACATACGACGCACATCTGCATGATGAATAATCGCATCAGCAACTTTATCTGGATCTTTTTTACCAGAAAGGGCGCGCATAGACATGCGATCTTTGGCATAAGGTAAAGCACCTTGAAATGACAATTCAGCATGAGCAATACCCTGAACCGCTGTGCCAATACGTGCTGTATTCATAAAGGTAAACATGGCATGTAAACCTTTATTAATCTCTCCAATGAGATAACCTGTTGCGCCATCAAAATTAAGAACTGCTGTGGCAGAAGCTTTAATTCCCATTTTGTGTTCGATTGAACCACAGACCACAACATTACGTTCTCCAACTCCACCATTTTCAGTTGGAATGAACTTAGGCACAATAAACAATGAAATACCACGAGTACCTGCAGGAGCATCAGGAAGACGAGCCAACACAATATGGATGATATTGTCAGTTAAGTCGTGTTCACCCGCAGAGATAAAGATTTTGGTGCCTGAAATTTTATAAGTACCATCGGCTTGTGGTTCTGCCTTGGTTTTAACTTGGCCTAAATCTGTACCACACTGTGGTTCAGTCAAGCACATGGTACCAGACCACGTTCCTTCAACCAGTTTAGGCATATAGGTGGCTTTTTGCTCATCTGTACCAAACTGCATGATGGTATTCATACAACCCATACTTAGACCTGGATACATGGTGAACGACCAGTTCGCAGTTCCCATCATTTCAGATTTAATCAGGTTCAGTGACATTGGCAAGCCTTGACCACCAAATTCCTCTGGATAAGACAAACCTTGCCAACCGCCTTGTACAAACTGATCGTAGGCTTCTTTAAAACCTTTTGGTGTTTTAACTTCACCATTGTCAAAATGGCAACCTTCTTCATCGCCAGACTGGTTTAATGGAGAAAGTACGTTTTCACAATAATCGGCTGCACCTTCTAAAATCATATCTACTGTATCTGCATCGGCATTTTCACCGTTCGATAAAGTTTTATAGTGTGAAGCATAATCAAATACTTCATTCATTAAGAACCGAATGTCACGGAGCGGGGCTTTATACGCTGGCATAGTTTTTAATCCTAAATTTAAAAATAGTTCTGGATTATCTGTATCGATGATAGGGATTATTCCTACTCATCTTTAAAAATACATTGATACTCGGTTATGAAAAAAATGTCAGAAAAGCGAATTTTGTAGATTTAGCCTAGAGCAAAGTAATCATTTTCTGCTACAGTTCAGGCACATTGTTTTGAACTGAAAACAATCATATTAAACTCTCAACTATAACTATATTAAAGGTGTAAAGCGTGAAGGTACGTTTAAAATATTTAACTTATTGTTTACTTGGTTTAAGTGTTTCAGGGTGTACACAGCATGTCATTAAAACCAATTCGGCGACTCAGGACAGTAGTAATCGTGTCATTTCTGGTCTAAATGCGCTTTATGAAACTCCCAGCTATGATTATCATGGCCAATTCAAAGTGGCGATTCAGCCTGATGAGTCAACAAAGGACAAGTCACTTGATCAAAAACTAGATGCACAAGTGCAACAAAAAGTTGAACGTTCTTTGAGTGAACAAGGAATTCGTCTTTCTCAAAAAGAAAAACAACAATTGTATCGTGCGATTGCCCAGCAGACCGATCATGTAAATGATGATGAACGTTTGGGAAGAGTCGAAAAAATGATGGATATGGGTATTAATATCCTGAATGATGTTCAGTTTAGTTATGATGGATCGGTACATTATCGTGAGCGAATGGGCTCTTTGAATTTAACAGCGCGTTATGAAAAACCTACGCTGCTGGTTCAGGCCAAATTGCCGATGATTGTGGATTTTAAAGACTATAAATTTTATACCAATTATTTTGCATTTATGCCGTATCTGGTCAATCGAGAGAATCAGAATAATCTTGCCTACATTGACTTTTCCAAGTATCAGAACTTTTTTAAACAGGTTGATATGAAAAAGTTCGTGGAATATTTCAAAGCCTCGGGTGCGGTGCCTTATATGTTGGCTCGACCTGAACAATTCCAGAAATTGCCGTTAAATTCGAAAGATCAAGCTGCTGGTGTTGTCGAGAAAATACGCGTAAATAGCACTCTAGAAGAATTTATGTTACAAGCTGATCTTTATAATAAGGTCAATGCACAATATCTAACGCGATCGGTGTTAGGGCTTAACGAAGACTCTTTAGAACAATGGGCAGAGAAAAAAGGAGAGCAACTGGCACAAAAAACTCCAGTAACAACAGCTAAGTTATCGCCTGAGCTAGAAGCTTATGATGCTAGTCAGAAATTATATGCATCAGTTACCGAAAAATGGGGTGTTACTGAGTCCGTATCCACTGTTGAAGAAGATCAGTCTGATGAAGGAATTGATCAGAATAATGACGAAATAACATCAGTACATGAAGACCAGAAGATAGTACAGAATGAGGAATCCGCATTATTAACTGAACAGCAATGTAGCGACTTGCAAAGCTCACATCAATCTGTGGTATATGGAGATATCAACTATTGTCAGGACTATTATGGTATTGATGTTTTCTCTGAACCCAAAGCAAGTGAAAAGAATCAGCAGGCTCGACAGAAAAAATTAGAAACGATATTCGCTACTTACGATCAAAATAAATGGATTGATGAGTATGCATTTAAAACCCTTTGGCTTAAATATCAGTCCGAAATTGATCAAACATTGCCGCCACTCACAGCGCGGACACCTTTTATTATGGATATGGGGCTGGATGCACAAGGTCGTCTGGTTAGCGCGGATTACGATCTGAATCTTTTACTGCCGCAAACTAATCGTCGTGTTCATTTTAATATGGATATGCAGATCACGAATTATGGCAAAGGCACGCCCATTAGTCGCCAGCAGTTAAAACAGGCAAAACCGTTGAGTGAGGTAAGTAAAGGATCTTTTCTGGAAAAAGTGGTTGGAGGTCTCACTCAGTCATTAGGTAATGACCCATCCTCTGCACTTAATGCGCCTTCCTCACTCTCATTTAACCAGCAACTTGAACAATTGGCAGCACAGGTTTATGACCAGACTCATTCTTATGAGAAAACATTTAGTGCAGTATTCACGACTCGATTTAGTGCCGATTATCCGGAATATGTCAGACATTATTCAGCTCAGGATCTAAAAGAAATTGCGAATGTTTATGCTTATTGGTATTCCGATGAAGATGTTTATGATCCACAAGGTCAAGTCCTGCGCGAAATTCAGGCGTTACAGAAAAAACATCATTTAGAGTTAGATGAGCAATTTGATAATGAGTTAGGCTCTGCTGTAGATGAAATCGTGATTCAGTCAATGAAAAAGTCTGGGGAACGCCAGAATTGGCAGCAACTCAAGAAAAGATATAAACAGCCCCAACAGTTGTTTGCAGTGCAATACCAGTCTCTTTTTGAAAAACAGGAAGATGTGGATTCATCACGTCGCCCGCTGCTTGCTCAGACCTCTAAAATTTTAGGACAATTTTTTGTAGATGCGCATCAGCAAAAATTGACCGAAAAATCTTTACAGGGATTGGCAAAAAACCATTTGGAATTTATCGATTACAAGTTGTTCGAGCAAGTCTATCGTCAAATGTTGTCTGAATTAGGGCAGTAATTTTCAATTAAGAAGCTACAGTCAAAACAGACGGTAGCTTCTTTTTTATTTATAGAAACTCTTTGAGTTCGGGTTTAACGCCATGCCAGATGGCAAAAGATTCTACAGCCTGCCCGACCAACATACCAAAACCCTCAGTGGTCGGTACACCACGTGCTTGAGCTTGCTTAATAAATGTAGATGGTTTGCCATACGCCATTTCATAAGCATGATGAAATTTTAATTCTGGTGGTAAAATTAGAGCCTCACCACTTAAGCTGGCAGACGTTGCATTAATCACCAAATCAAACTCACCTGACAACGTTGCTAACTCCATCATACTGAGTTCAGCTTCTGGTACAGCGTCTTTTAAATCATCGATCAGTTGTTCTGCACGTGCTAAGGTACGGTTTGCAATAGTGATCTGTCTGGCACCCGCTTTGACCAGTGGATAAATCACACCTCGTGTTGCACCCCCAGCGCCAAGTATCAAAATACGGGTGTCTTTTAGTGACCAATTGAGTGCAAGAATAGCATCGACTAGACCTTGCCCATCTGTATTGTCGCCATATAGCTGACCATTTTTTTGCCATAATGTGTTGACTGCTTTAGCAATTTTTGCCCGTTCTGTTAGAACGTCACACATCGCATACGCTTGTTCTTTGAAGGGGACGGTGACATTCATACCTGAGCCACCTTGTGCAAAAAACTCTGTCACACTTCCTTCAAAGCCATCCAGTGGCGCAAGACGTTTTTGATAATTCAGGGTAATTCCTAATTTTTCAGCAAAAGCATAATGTAATTCTGGAGAACGGGATTGCTCAATTGGATTGCCAATTACCGCAAATTTACCTGTCATTGCGAAGATCCATTACTATCAAAAATGGCATCACTATACGCTAAAAACTGCTGCAAAATAAATCACGTATTCAAGGCTTTTTTGAGATTGGACTTCTAGATGAGTTTGTATCTTTATGATGTTTTTGTGTTTCACCTAATTGCCTAATCTTTATCATATGATCAAAATGTAAACGCAAATTAGTAATTCTTCTTATAAATAACTGATTTAAGTTTAAGTCGTGGCACAACAAAAATGGAGAACAATAATGACATCAAATTTCAACCCGCTAGAATTACTGGCGGAGAGAGTGACACCACTTGTCGTCGATCAGACCCAACTCGAGATCGATATAGATAAAAAATCCTCATTACTCAAACAGTTCTATCCTATTATTTTATCCTTATTTCATAAGTTTCCTGATCGATTAAATGGCATATTACACGGTAGTCAGGCGCCCTTGCAGGAATTGTTAGGAAACCATCAAGGTGTATTGAATGAAATCTTGGACGCATTTTCAAAACATCATAGTTTACAGCCTGCGACGATCGAATCTCTTTTTAATCATGCGATTCCACTCAGTGCTAGAGCATTAAAAGAAGAAGTTGGCGAGGGAAATATTGTCTCTTATATCGGCTCTTATTTACCTCAAATTGCGAGTCAGCTTCCTGCTTGGGCGGCCCCAATTTTATCGGGTTTAGGATTGGGTAGTTTATTCCATACGGCGGCGCCTACAGCTCAGCCATTAAAAACAACTCCAGCAGATACGGGCGGCGGTTTTAAAAAGTTTTTGCCTTGGTTGGCTTTAATTATTTTGGCATTGCTCCTATTGTTTTTTTGGCGTTCTTGTCAGAAACAGACGCCTGAGACCCATACAGTTGCAGAATCTGCAGCGACTTCGGAAGCTGTAAGTCCAGCTGCTACAGCTCCTGCATCTTTAAGCCTTACCTCTGGTACAGGCAATCAGGTGTTGGGTTGTCAGTCAAATGTTGGAGATAGTGGACTTGCTTCTTTATTACAGGCTGGTATCGCTAAAGTCTTTGGTGCAAGTGCGAACTGTAATATTGCAACGGATTCTACTTATGCAACACAGTTGCCTGCTCAGGAAAAACTGGACACGATTTTAAATCTGGTGAAAGGAGTGCCAAATGCCAGTATTGAGTGGGTAGGTGATCAACTTACTGTGAATGCACCCGATGCAACCGCCTTAAAAGATTTGATTGATAAAATTAAAGCGGCTGCGCCTGAGTTAAATGTGGTTTCTGCAGCACCTTTAAATGTTGAACAATCTGTCAATAATAGTATTAATGCGAGTACGCAGGCTTTGTCAGGATTGAATGAATCATCAAACCCTGAACAAATTTTACGTGCCTTAAATATGCAGATTATAAATTTTGCCAGTGGTTCTGCTGCTATTCCCGATGCCAATAAAGCGGTGTTGGATCATGCTGCGGGGTTATTACAAAAAGTACCGAATCTTTCATTAAATGTTGAAGGTTACACTGACTCAACTGGCAATGCTGAAGCCAATAAAGTACTTTCACAAAAACGAGCACAAGCTGTGGTCGATTATTTGACTGGAAAAGGTGTAAATGGCTCTAGCTTAAAAGCAGTAGGCTATGGTTCTGAAAACCCCGTTGCAGATAATGAAACTGAACAGGGTAAATTTCGTAATCGCCGGATTGAGTTTAAATTGGCTGGCTCTTAATTTAAAACGTAGTTGAAGTTTGATAAAGTCGTCTGAATAAGGCGGCTTTTTTAATAGAGAATTGTAATAAAGAAAGAATAATATCTGGAAAAATGAAAGGTAGAGCTGACTTAAGGAGCAACAATTTCATTTACATACAATTAAGGATTACAAATCGATTCAATTTCTTCAATAAAGAAAATAACAGCCGCTAAAAATAGACCAATCGCAGCAAGCACAGTCACGGAGATAGAGATACTATCTGTATAAATGTTCTCATATTCAATAGTAATGCCTGAAGAAACTACGAGTGTAGCAATCAAGCTATATAAAACCAACATACGGTGGTTTTCTATAATATTAAGCATAATCTGACCTTTACATCTTTTGTAGATTAGATCAAAACAATATTAAATCAATATGACAACAGTTGCTGCTTCACTGTGTGAGTATCTTTTTTCAATTTTGTAATGACATGAGCTTTCATGTAGAAGCAGCATAACGCATAATGCAGAACATACAAGAGGCGATTTAATAATAAATAGTCTCATTTGCAAGTGAATATTACAGTTCTTTTAACCAATTATGCGGTTTTAGATAATAATCAGTAAGTTGCTTCTCTATCGAGTCTTCATCCCACTCCGGACGATAAGACCACGCCGCAAGATTAGGCAGACTGACCAGAATTGATTCAATCCGACCACCCGTTTGTAGGCCAAATAAAGTGCCACGATCATACACTAGATTGTATTCGACATAGCGGCCACGTCGATATAACTGAAACTCACGTTGTGCCTCTGTATAAGGCTGTTCGCGATGTTTTTCAAAAATTGGGATGATGGCTTCGAGATAACCATTTGCGACTGCTTTTATATAATCAAAACAGGTTTCAAACTCCCATTGGTTGAGATCATCAAAAAATAAACCGCCCACACCACGCTGTTCATCGCGATGCTTCAAATAAAAATAATCATCACACCATTTTTTATGTTCTGCATAGACGTGTTCCCCAAAAGGTTGACATAAATCAAAAGCTGTTTGATGCCAATGTTTAATGTCTTCGTCATCTGGATAAAATGGGGTCAAATCAAAACCACCTCCAAACCACCAGATCGGTTCCTGACCTTCGGGTTCTGCGACAAATAAACGAACATTTGCATGTGAAGTAGGAATATTAGGGTTTTTGGGGTGGATGACCAGTGACACACCTAATGCCTGCGCTTTCGCTCCCGCAATATTTGGATGCCGTTGCGTAGCGGAGGCGGGGAGTTGGCGGATATCAATGTGTGAAAACATGACTCCACCTTTCTCAATGATTTCCCCATTTTGCAGAACACAAGAACGTCCTCCTCCACCTTCTGGTCGTTTCCAGTCATCAATCATAAATTGTGCAGCACCACCGCCTTTGTGCTCTTGTTGCTCTAAAGCGGCACAAATGCGTACTTGTAGATCGAGTAAAAATTCACGTACTCGTTGGATATCAGTCGAAGTTGGATGCTGCATCATGAGCCTCAAAATAATCTTATTTTCTTTAAATTAAGCATAAAGAAATAACCAGGATAAGTAAAAAAGGATTTTATTAAGCGTTTTAATAAAATCCTTTTTGATTCAAATGTAATTATGGCGTGAGATTAGAAATCATCTTTTTTATAGAGGTGATCCATCCGTTCACGTTTAGTTTTTAAATAATGTTCATTAAACGGGTTACGACCAACGGTCAGTGGAACGCGCTCAACCACATTAATTCCTAAATCAGTTAAGGCCTTTAATTTGAGAGGATTATTCGTGACCAGTTTAACTTCTCTGACTTGTAAATGGTCCAGCATAATCGTGCACATATCATAATGACGTGCATCAGCTGGAAGATTTAATAAAAGATTTGCATCTACGGTGTCGTGCCCCTGATCCTGCAAGGCATAGGCACGAATTTTATTGGTCAACCCAATGCCGCGACCTTCCTGACGCAAATATAAAATGACGCCTTTACCTGTATCATTGATCAACTGCTGGGTGGCCTGCAACTGCGGGCCGCAATCGCACTTCAATGAACCAAACGCATCACCTGTCAGACATTCTGAATGAATACGAACCAATACGGGTTCGTTGGGCGCAGTTTCTAAACCTTTAGATAATGCGACATGTTCTTCACCCGTTTCAGGATCTTGAAACACAGAAATATTGAAGTCACCAAACTTGGTCGGGAGTTTTGAAGTTGCGACAAATTCGATAGCCACTAATTACATATCTCATCAGGAAAACGGCTAAAGTATAGCGTACTGGTTATATATTGGTAGAATTGAACTGCTGAATTTATGCATAATAATTTCTTTTTTGTATAATGCACACGATAATAGTTGATAAACAGTAAGATTATTCTGGATAATCTAGCCAACCACGCCGCAGGGAAAATCCTCCATGCGACCTTGTTAGACATGTGGCTGATTGAAGGTGACTTTAATTCGATACGATTATGATGTCATTCATCAGATCGAATCCCATTTACCCAGCTTAGGATTTGCCAGGCTTAAGAAGGCTTTGCCACATATGTTGTATACCGAAATACCAACTCAACGCCCTGTTACGCCATTGTTAGATGAGATTGATCATCCACAGCAATTACGTCAGCTCGAGCAAGGCCAGTTGTCTCAAGTGGCTGATGAGTTGCGTCAGTTTATTTTATATGCAGCAGGACAAAGTGGTGGACACTTTGGCGCAAATTTAGGTGTGATTGAGCTTACTGTTGCGCTTCATTATAGTTTTAACACTCCACACGATCGTTTAATTTGGGATGTTGGTCATCAGGCCTATCCACACAAAGCATTGACTGGTCGACGTGAGCAATTGACTACCATTCGCGCGCAACATGGTTTGGCTGCATTTCCAGCGCGTGAAGAATCTGTATTTGATACGTTTGGTGTTGGGCATTCTTCGACTGCAATTTCGGCAGGTCTGGGCATGTCGCTTGCGCGACGTTATCAGCAAAATCCATGCGAAGTAGTCTGTATTGTAGGTGACGGTGCCATGACTGCAGGCATGGCATTTGAAGCCATGAATGATGCTGTGGCGCATGATGCAGATTTGATTGTCGTGTTAAATGATAATGATATGTCGATTTCCTGCAGTACGGGTGGATTTGCCAAGCATTTAGCAGCTATTTGGGAACATGGTCATTCAGTCAATATTAATGATGATGGCGATGCTTATGTGCAGCCTCATCCGCAATGGACTTATAACTCACGTTTGCACCAATCTGCTACTGATGCCGCAGATAATTTATTCAAAGCAATTGGTTTTGATTATTTTGGTCCTTTTGATGGCCACGATGTTGAGCAACTTGTCAGTGTTTTTAATGCGCTGAAAAAACGTAAAGGCCCCCGTCTGGTTCACGTTTATACAAAAAAAGGTAAAGGATTTGAGCCCGCTGAAGCTGATCCGATTACCTACCATGCGATTACTAAAATTTCGCCTGTTGCTACGACTCCAGTGGTAAAAACATCGCCCAAATATTCTGATGTATTTGGTCAATGGCTATGTGACGAAGCGGCACAGGATCCTCGCTTATTGGCCATTACCCCGGCGATGTGTGAGGGGTCAGGCATGGTGAAATTTGCAAAACAATACCCTGAACGTTTTTTTGACGTTGCTATTGCTGAACAACACGCAGTAACACTTGCTGCGGGGATGGCGTGTGAAGGCTTAAAACCAGTCGTGGCGATTTACTCGACTTTTTTGCAACGTGGTTATGATCAGTTTATTCATGATGTCGCATTACAAAATTTGGATGTGACTTTTGGAATTGATCGTGCAGGTTTAGTCGGTGAAGATGGTCCCACCCATGCAGGTGCTTATGATTATGCTTATATGCGTACCGTGCCAAATATTGTGATCATGGCTCCAAAAGACGAAAATGAATGCCGTCAAATGCTGCATACCGCTTATTTATATGCAGGTCCTGCTGCAGTCCGTTATCCTCGTGGAAATGGTGTAGGGATCGAAATTCAGCAGACATTTACACCGCTAGAAATAGGTAAAGCTGAAATTGTGGTTGAATATCATGCTGAATATGAAGAACAAATCAGTATTTTGGCTTTCGGTAGTCGAGTAACTGCAGCCATAGAAGCAGCTGAACAACTAAGCAAAACGCATGATATTGCGGTGCGTGTGGTTAATATGCGTTTTGTAAAACCTCTCGATGAGCAAGTAATTCGTGATTTGGCTGTGAATACTAGTTTATTCGTGACAGTTGAAGAACATGCTGTTATGGCGGGTGCGGGTAGTGCGGTAAATGAGTTTTTAGCCAAAGCACAAATTCTTAAACCAACTCTTAATTTAGGCTTACCAGATAGTTTCATGGCTCAAGCGACTCATGCACAAATGTTGCATAGCTGTGGGCTAGATGCTGAAGGAATCCAAAAATCAATAGAAAAGGTGTGGTTAAACCTTATACAAACAGCTTAAAGCGATCAGCTAAAAAAATCCTAACATTTTTTACCCAAAAGCGCGCTAATTTGATAGAATCTGCGCGCTTTTATGCATTATTCTTTGTCAAAGTTTTCAAATTTGTAGTGGGTGTTCAATGGAACCTATGGTGGTCATGGCTGCGCGTGCAGCTCAAACAGTTGGTCAAGAGCTTTTAAAAGCACATCAGAATCGTCATAAGCTCGATCTACAAGTTGAAGAAAAAGGCATTGACGGTCCAGTGACGCGTGTTGATCGTTATTTAGAACAACTCACTATTGATACTTTGCGTAAAAGTTATAAAAATCACAGCTTTCTGGGCGAAGAATTTGGCCTGCAAGAAGGTAAAGGTCATGATGCAGATTGGTGCTGGGTGATTGATCCGTTAGATGGTACACAAAACTTTATCAATGGTTTTCCGCATTTCTGTATTTCGATTGCTGTACAGCATAAGGGTATAACCCAGCATGGTGTGATCTATGATCCAGTCCGTGACGAATTGTTCTCGGCTAGTCGTGGTCGCGGTGCGGTTATGAATCAGCGCCGTATCCGTGTTAACGTCCGTGACAGTTTAGATAATGCTTTTTTAGCGGTGGGTCATCCATATCGTGCCAAGCGCAATGGTGAAATTATCTCTTATGCGGAGCAACATTTCGCTTCGTTATTAGCGGTGACTCAGGCAGGCGCACATATTCGTCGTGCAGGTTCTGCTGCATTAGATTTAGCTTATGTTGCGGCAGGTCGTTTTGATGGCTTCTTTGAAGTAGGCCTAAAGCCGTGGGATATCGCAGCGGGCGAGTTAATTGTGAAAGAAGCAGGCGGTATTGTTGTAGATGCGCGTGGTGGCAGTGATTCGATGGAAAATGGTCAGGTTTTGGCTTCTTCATTGAAAATGTTAAAACCTTTAATGCAAACCGTAGTACCTGCATGGGGCGACATGGCGAAGTAAGTCTTATCTCCCATAAAAAGCTCTCTAATATCGAGAGCTTTTTTTTGACTATAGAAAATAGAATAAAAAATGATTATTGACCGATTTGGTTATGACTCTTATGCCCAAGAAAATATAGAGTGTTATTCTAGAATAATCGATAGCGCATCACGAGATTTCACAACAATTATTGTTTGTTCTTCAGGCTTTATGACTTATCGTGAAGATATTCATTCAGATTATGTAAAAATCAAAAAACAGATATTGGAGCATCCTCTTACTTTTGTATTGTTGCCTTCTCTTTGTCTTGAACGTCGTGTACAAGAAATACTGAAAAGGCAAATGGGGAGATCTTATTTAAAAATGCAGTTAGACAAAGAACAATATAAAATCACTAAGAGATTTTATATTTATTCACAATTACCTTGTAAAATGATTCTGACGAATGTAGAACCGTTGTGTGTTTCAAATAATATTAAAAATGAAATATATCAATATATTAAATTTTAATTATTAGGATTTCTAGTCTGAAAATGCAATGAAATGTTTTGGTTTTATGTAAAAAAAATCAAAAACCTATTAAAAAGGGTGACTTTTAAAAACTTTCTGTTATACTCTCGCCACGCACTTAAATTTCCGTTCATTACCTGAACATTCTGTTCTATTCATTGTATGCGCACGCTGTCCATAGAGAGGACCAATTCTTGCGCCCAAATCGCTCAGCGATTCTTCAGGTTCCGGCCGTAATCATGCGTGCGTATAGTCTACATCGTCGTTATTCGGATTGCTGCTGAATACCAAATAATTCAGCCTAAGATGCCGTGCCGCCTTTTGTCGATGTCCATATTTGTATTTATTAAAATGGAGCACCCATTAGGGTGAAACTCTCTATGAGCAAAACTTTTGCCGATTTCTCTCTACATGAATCTTTACAACAAGCATTACAGGATCTTGGTTTTACTAGCCCAACACCTGTTCAAGAACAAGCGATTCCTGCAGCTTTAGAAGGTAAAGACCTTTTAGTTTCAAGCCAGACTGGTTCTGGTAAAACAGCAGCATTCTTATTGCCAACATTGCATTCACTTGCAGGCCAAGACACGTTCCTTCCATTTAAAGAACGTATGCGTGCAGTGACTCAACCGAATATTTTAGTCATTTCACCAACGCGTGAATTGGCTCAGCAAGTCAGCCAAGACGCAATTGCATTTGTACGCCATATGAAGGGTGTGCGTATTGCCGCAATTATGGGTGGTATGCCATTTGCAAAACAGATTCAACAATTAAAAGGTGCGCAAGTTGTTGTTGCAACACCGGGTCGTTTGCTGGATTTGGTCAATCGTCGTCAAATCAAATTAGATAAAGTTGATGCTTTAATCGTTGATGAAGCGGATCGTATGCTTGATCTTGGTTTCTCTGAAGATCTTGAAGCAATCAGTGAGTTGGCTGCAAATCGTAAACAAACCTTGATGTTCTCTGCAACATTTGCAGACCGTATTATTCGTCTTGCAGAATGCATGATGCAGGATCCACAGCGTATTGCTATCGAAACTGGTCACTCAACCAATACCGATATCACCCAGACTTTACACTGGACGGATGGTTTTGAGCACAAGAAAAAATTGCTGACTCATTGGTTAAGTGATGAAAGCATGGATCAAGCGGTTGTTTTCGCAAGCACACAAGAAGACACAGATATGCTAGCTGAAGAGCTTGCAGAAGCGGGTCATTCAGTTGTTGCGTTACATGGCGCGATGCCACAAACCGTGCGTAACCGCCGTTTACGTAGTATTCGTGAAGGTAAAGCTAAAATTCTGGTTGCAACTGACGTTGCGGCACGTGGTTTAGACGTACCCACCATTTCTCATGTGATTAACTTTGGTTTACCAATGAAGCATGAAGATTATGTACACCGTATTGGTCGTACTGGTCGTGCGGGACGTACTGGTCAAGCGATTACTTTGGCAACTTATCGCGAACGCGGTAAAATCCGTGCCCTTGAAGATTATTTAGAAGCACGTTTAAGCGTTTCTGAAATTGAAGGTCTTGAGCCATCTCCACCTCCTGCGCGTTCAGGTCGTGATGGCGGTGGTCGTGGTCGCGGTGGAAATGGCCGTAGCGGTCGTGATGGCGCTGGTCGCGGTTTCGGTGGTGGACGTCGCTTTGAAGGCGAAAGCAACTTCAAACGCCGTGAAGGTGGTCGTGATGATCGTCCACGTCGTAGCTTTGATGATAAACCACGTGGTGAACGTCCAGCATTTGGTGGTGAAGACCGTCCGCGTCGCGAGTTTAATTCAGATCGTCCACGTCGCGAAGGTGGCTTTGAAGATCGTCCAAAACGTAGCTTTGGTGGCGAAGACCGTCCACGTCGCGAGTTTAATTCGGATCGTCCACGTCGTGAAGGTGGCTTTAATGATAAACCTCGTTTCGATGCCAATGATGACAACCGTGGTAATCGTGTAGATTATAAACCACGTCGCGAAGGTAGCTTCGGTGATCGTCCAAAACGTGATTTCGGTGATCGTCCAGCACGTCGTGAAGGTGGTTTTGGTGATCGTCCACAACGTTCTTTTAGTGAAGACCGTCCAAAACGTACTTTTGGTGGCGAAGATCGTCCAAAGCGTACTTTTGGTGGTGAAGACCGTCCAAAGCGTACTTTCGGTGGTGAAGACCGCCCACGTCGCGGTGTAAATGAAGAAAGTTTTGGTCGTGATCGTACACGCAAAAATGACCGTTAAGATTTAATTTTCTTAAGACATCTAAAAGTCGATACGTTCACGTATCGACTTTTTCTTGTAATAAAACTGTCAAAAAATATATAATGTGATAACTGTGTCATATTTTTATTGTAAAAATGAAAGAAAAAAAAGAGATTAATGTAAAGTTCTTATTGAAATGGCGTTATTTTAATTTACGCCAATTGGGGGCTGCTCTAGTTATTGGTAATGCCCTATATTTTTCTTATAGTACTTACTTTCATCATGATATTTCCCCTAAAACTCTCGCAATGCAACATTACCCAAGCGACAATATTGAACTGATCAAGTAATTGGTCGTTTCATTGTTAAATAACAAGAATTTCGCAAAGGTTCAGTGCTATATTATGCGAGCTTAAAAATATGCAGGAACATATACTGCTATGAATAATCCTATACTTTCGACTGCTCAGGCACTGATAGAAGTGAAAAATCTGGGTTTCAATCGAGGGGAACGTATTATCTATGACAATGTTGATTTAACCATTCGACGTGGTCAAATTACAGGCATCATGGGCCCATCCGGGACTGGAAAAACCACATTATTACGCTTGATTGGTGGGCAGTTGACTCCCGATCGTGGTGAAGTCTTGTTAGATGGTAAAGATATTGCCAGCATGTCTCGTCAGGAATTATTTGCTGCGCGTGCTCGTATGGGTATGCTATTTCAAAGCGGTGCGCTGTTTACTGATATGTCTGTGTATGAAAACGTCGCATTTCCAATCCGCGCGCATACTGATTTACCTGAACATTTAATCGCAGAATTGGTTGGACTTAAATTAGAGTCTGTTGGTTTGCGCGGTACGGAACATTTAATGCCAAGTGAATTATCAGGTGGTATGAACCGTCGTGTCGCATTGGCACGTGCCATTGCGCTTGATCCTGATTTAATTATGTATGATGAACCTTTTGCAGGTCAGGATCCGATTGTAAAAGGGGTGTTGACCCGTTTGATTCGATCACTGCGTGAAGCATTGGATTTAACGACGATTATTGTCTCTCATGATGTTGCTGAAACACTGGAAATTTCAGATTATATTTATGTGATTGCAGAAGGCAAAATTCAGGGTGAAGGTACACCAGAGCAATTACAGACCTCAGCGTCCCCATTTGTAAAACAATTTTTAACAGGCTCTGCTGAAGGGCCCGTTGAGTATCAATTTAGTCATCAAGCATATTTGAATAACGAGGTACATCCATGAATGCGATTGCCTGGTTAGGTCGACTTGTCATTGAGCGGATGCGTGGAATTGGTGAGGCGACGGTCATGTTGCTGCGAATTATCTTTTCTCTTCCCTCGGCAGGCGGTTTTGGTCGATTTATTTATCAAATGCACCGTGTCGGTGTTATGTCCCTCCTGATTATTGCAGTATCAGGATTGTTTATTGGGGCAGTTCTTGGCTTGCAAATGTATAACATTCTCGTAACCTTTGGTAGTGAAGCAATGTTAGGGACAGCCATTGCATTAACCTTGTTGCGTGAGCTGGCGCCAGTGGTTGCTGCTTTGTTATTTGCAGGACGTGCCGGTTCTGCGCTGACTGCTGAAATTGGTTTAATGAAAGCCACAGAACAACTTTCAAGTATGGAAATGATTGGGGTTGATCCGTTAAAACGTGTGGTGTCTCCAAGACTTTGGGCTGGTATAGTCAGTTTGCCAATGCTTTCGATTATTTTTGCGGCGATTGGTATTTTTGGCGGTAAAGTCGTCGGTGTTGATTTTCTGGGTGCTGATGAAGGCTCATTCTGGAGTGGCATGCAAAGTTCGATTCAGTTTATGCATGACATTTTTAATGGGACAGTGATTAAAAGTATAGTCTTTGCACTTATATGTACATGGATTGCGGTTTATCAAGGGTATGCCTGTGAACCGACTTCAGAAGGTATTGCGACATCAACCACTCGTACAGTGGTGTATTCATCGCTGTGTGTTTTAGGTTTTGATTTTGTGTTGACTGCGGTCATGTTCGGAGGTGTTTAATGAAATCACGTACTAGTGAGCTGGCCGTAGGGATTTTTGTAATTATCTTTGGCGTGGCTTTGTTTTTTTTGGCCATGAAAGTGAGTGGTTTGGTCGGCACCAATTTAAATGACAGTTATCACATGACTGCTCGTTTTGATAATGTTAATGGCCTGAAATCACGGGCTAAAGTCACCATGAGTGGTGTTACAGTTGGGCGGGTTGAATCAATTACCCTTGATCCTGTTACTCGTTTGGCAACGGTCAATTTTGATCTGGATGGCAAGTTAACTTCATTCAATGCGGAACAATTAAAAACCGTTCAGCAAAATGCATTAGATGAATTACGTTATAGTTCTGATTATACGCAGGCAAATGCTGCGCAACAAAAAGAAATGGAACAGAAACTGATTGCCAACATGAAATCCATCACTAATATCGATGAAGATGCTTATATAATGATAGCAACCAATGGTCTATTAGGTGAAAAATATCTCAAAATTGTACCAGGTGGTGGATTAAACTATTTAAAACGTGGCGAAACCATTACCAATACTCAAGGTACAATGGATCTTGAGGATCTGATTAGCAAGTTTATTACTGGTGGTGCCAATAAATCATCATCAGGTAGCTCGGCAGAAGACTCGGCATCCCAGCCGCAGGCAGCTACATCTGACAGTGCCGAACCTTCTTTTGTTGAGTAATTTTTTAGGAGCGATTCTTGTGAAGACGTTGTTCAAACAAACCCTTACAGCCAGTGTATTATCAACTCTTCTTGCGGGTACTGCATTTGCTGCGCCAGCAGAAGCACCACCGGCATTTATTAAGCGTGTTGCTGATAACTTTATTTCGCGTTTACAAGCGGATCATGCAAGATTGCAAAATAATCCTGACGCTGTAAAGGCCATTGTACGTCAGAATCTTGATCCATATATCGATTCACAGGCATTTACTCGCATTGTGATGGGAACTTATGCGACTAATCAGAACAGTACAGCGGCACAACGTGCGCAGTTTGAAAAGAACTTTCGTGAAACCCTGATTGAAAACTATGGTACGGCATTTGCGAAATACAGCAACCAAAGCTATACCATGCGTCCTTATAAAGAAACAGGCAGTCGTAACCCTGTAGTCACGATTGACTTCAATAATAAGGGCGATAAGATTCCAGTTTCATTCCAGCTTACCGATGCTGGTAGCCAGTGGAAAATCCGTAACATCAATGTTTCTGGGATTGATCTGGGCTTACAATTCCGCAATCAGTTTGCTTCAACTGTACAGCGTAATGGAGGTAATCTGGACAAAGCGATTGCCAACTTTAAACCAGATGCTGATGCTGCTGTAAACAAGAAATAAGTGAAGGTTCACCGTGATTGAAATGGTCGATCAGCAATTGGTGCTGTCAGGAAAGATTGATTTTGAAAATGCGCAGACTATTTATCAAAATGGTTTGCGACTGATTCAACAACATCAACAATTTCCTTTGGTGATAAATCTAAGCCAATTGCAACATGGTAGTACGTTGGCATTGGCAGTTTTGGTGCAATGGTTAAGAAAAACACCCAATGCCCAAGGTTTACACTTTCAGGATGTCCCTGAAAAAATGTTGAAGATTATCCAGTCCTGTCATTTACAGGATGATTTGACACTACTTCACAGCTAGTCAAAGTTTAATAAAAAAGCACCGAATTCGGTGCTTTTTTATATACACCACTTTAAACCCATTTCTTCCAACGGAAATAGATCATCGGTCCCACAAATGAGACGATAATAATCACTGCAACAGTCAAGAAGCTCATGGTGCCATGTGCAAAGGGCAATTCTTGTGTGTTCATCCCATAAATACTAGCAACTAACATGGGAGGTGCGAGCATACTGGGCAAAATAGAGAATCGACGAATCGTATCGTTCTGCTCAGTGTTAATAAACCCAGAGGTAGTATCTAGCAAGAAACGCACTTTTTGGAACAAGAACGCATCATGTTCTACCAATGAGCGAACATCTTCACTCAATTCTCGAATATCAGCATCATAAATATGACTGCCTAACGCACGTGGGCGAGATAAAAAAGTCAGGACACGGCGTAAATCGATCAAGCAAAGTTGAGCTTTACCTAGTACGTCTTCTTGTTGTGCCAGACGGGTAATCATGTCGTCCAAATCTAAAATCTTTTCACGGTGATGATTATTTAGTACTTCTGTGGAATATTTTTCCAGATCCTTGTGGATATCTTCGAGGATATCCGCAAGCTCATCTAGCTTAGCTTCGAGTAAGCCCAGTAAGATCCAAGTCGGATCTCTATAATCCATGTCATAATCATTACGCCGAGCGCGTGCACGAAACGCTCTAAAAGCGACTAGTTTTTCACCACGTAGTGTAAATAAGCGCTCTTTATGCAAAATAAAGGCAACTGTTTGGACCGTTGCTAAAATGTGGCTGGTATCTTCATCATCGCCATCCACCTGATAGTTTTTATTTTTCGTTAAAAAATAGGTACTGATATGCAAAATTCCATCATCATCGCGGTAAAATCGAGCAGAGGATGAAATATCTTCAAGCGATTTGAGCGTAGGCAAATTTCGGTCATACGCATCGATGACCCATTGCTGCTCTTCCTGAGAGGGTGCAATCAGATCGATCCAGACCAGATCCTGATGCAGATCAAAATCACCATTAATGGTTGCATCTTCAAGGCTACCGCGCTCTGTGGCGTAAAAGGCTTCAAGCATAACGTCTTTTCTCCCTTGCGCAGTATAGGTAAATTTGATGGGTGTATTTTAGACAAGGATTCACTTAAAAACACTCATTGTTATCGTTTTTTCTGAAAAAATCTCGCTTAAGCTTATATTGTAAGCATGACAGCTTAAAAACATGGTTAAAAGTTATATGAATTCAATCTGTATTTTTTGTGGTTCAGCGGTTGGTACCGATCCTTTATTTTTACAAGCAGCTCAAGTAACAGGAGAAACCATCGCCCAGCAGGGAAAAACACTCGTGTATGGTGGTGGACGTTCAGGACTAATGGGCGTGGTTGCAGATAGTGCCCTACAGGCGGGTGGATGTGTGATCGGTGTAATACCAACCGCTTTGGTTGATCGTGAGCTGGCCCATCCACATTTGACCGAATTACATATCGTTCAAAATATGCATGAGCGTAAAACCAAAATGGCAGAGCTATCCGATGGTTTTATTGCATTACCAGGTGGTGCAGGTACATTAGAAGAGATTTTTGAACAATGGACTTGGTCACAGTTGGGTATTCATCAAAAACCCTGTGCATTTTTAAATGTTCAAGGTTTTTATGATGATTTACTTAAAATGATTCAGAGCACAGCAGATAAGGGTTTTACCCAATCGCGTTTTGTAGAAAAATTAATAGCATCAGATCAAGTTGATTTGATTCTAAGTGCTTTTGAACATTATCAACCTGCTACGCCAAAATGGGGTGCACAGGCAGAAGTTCGCCCTTAATATTGAGGCATAGATGTGAAAAAAATTACCGTTGCTGCAGCCATTATTTTAAATGATGCCCATGAGCTACTAGTTGTGCGTAAGAAAAATACTCAAGTTTTTATGCAAGTGGGTGGCAAGCTAGAACAGGATGAACCGCCTGAACAAGCGATTGAACGAGAAATAAAGGAAGAAATTGGCTGTGATATTCAGATTAATCAATTTGTAGGTCGGTTTGAAACTGCAACTGCCAATGAGCCTGATCATCAACTGGTTAGCTATGTTTACTTGGCAAAGTTAAAGCAAACACCGCAGATTGCTGCTGAAATTGCCGAAATGAAATGGGTCACTCTAGATGATACCGTCACCGCACTTGCGCCTTTAACACGTGAAGTGGTTATGCCATGGTGTCGAGATTATTTGCAAATTTAGCGGTTTTATCTGTTGCAGCCGCAATGCAACACGCATGAATCTGTTGGCAGCCTAATTGTTGTAAAGCCTGATGTAAGGCATAAATTGAGCTGCCAGTCGTGACGACATCATCAATGATTAAAACTTTTCGATAGCGAATTCTGGGTTTTTCCAATACCACAAACTGTTGCTCAATTCCTTGAATGCGTTCCAGCCGATTTAGTCCTTTTTGAGAATGTTGCTCAAGACGATGGATAGGCTGCCAAATAGGAATATTTAGCTTTTTTGCAAGTTGTTGTGCCAAGAGTAAAGACTGGTTATAACCCCGTTCAATTAAACGTGCGTCCGAAATAGGCATAGGGACGATAGCTTGAACTTTAGGGTGTTTAATCTGGGCAAGTAATTGATCAAGTAATGGTTGATGATGTAGTTTTTGTTCGTACTTAAATTGCTGCAAAATACGATCGAGTGGGTAATGATAATAACATGCCGCCATGATTTGTAATTCATGGCGATTAATCGGTTGCTTAAGCCAAGGAAGTTGCTGCCAGCAACTTTTACATAGAACATAATGCTTCAAACGTGGACTGGATTCACACAGACGGCAGGGTAAAAGTTTTTGTCCCATTTGTTGCATAGAGGCTTTAAGATAGTCAAACATAGGCATAGCGCGGAGCCTCTGGTAGCCAGCGTTTAAGTAATGCATCGGCTTGTTTTGGATAGTTTTTTAAAACTTGTTCAGCGACATAATGTGCCTGTGTCAGTAAATGATCATCCCGTTCAAGACGAGCCACCCGAAACCCCATATCACCTGTCTGTTTAGTTCCTAAAAGCTCCCCAGGACCCCGAATTTCCAGATCTTTTTCCGCGATAACGAAACCGTCATTACTTTCTCTTAAAATGGACAAACGTTCGTGTCCATTTTGCGATAAAGGTGTTTTATATAATAAGGCACAAAAGCTGGCAGTTGCACCTCGTCCAACACGACCACGTAATTGATGAAGCTGAGAGAGTCCCAATCGTTCTGCATTTTCAATCACCATAATTGAAGCATTTGGTACATCGACCCCGACTTCAATGACTGTGGTGGCAATCAATAATTGCAGTTGATTGGCTTTAAATGCCTGCATGACGCTTTGTTTCTCATCTGCTTTCATTTTGCCATGCACCAAACCGATATTCAGTTCAGGAAAACGCTCTTTCATTTCTTGATAAGTAGCTTCAGCAGCTTGTGCATCCAGTGTTTCAGATTGTTCTACCAACGTACATACCCAATAGGCCTGTTTACCTTCACCACAATTGCTTGCGATGCGATTTAAAACCTGTTCGCGTCGATCCAGTGGAATAGTCACGGTTTGAATAGGAGTACGTCCCGGAGGGAGTTCATCGATAATAGAGGTATCCAGATCGCCATAGGCACTCATCGCCAATGTACGGGGAATGGGAGTGGCAGTCATGACCAACTGATGCGGAGTGAGCTGATCATTTCCTTTATTTCGAAGTGCCAAACGTTGATCGACACCAAATCGATGCTGTTCATCAATGATAACAAGACCTAATTTAGCAAATTCGATATTATCCTGAAACAAAGCATGGGTTCCTACGACCAACTGTGCCTGTCCACTTTTAATGCTGTGCTCTGCCTGCGTACGAGCTTTACCTTTTTGTTTTCCAGAGAGCCATGCAACTTGGATTCCTAAAGGTTCAAACCAGCTTTTAAAGTTTAAATAATGTTGTTCGGCCAGAATTTCGGTAGGTGCCATCAGTGCAACTTGCCAGTGCGCCTCCAGTGTATGACAAGCTGCCACCGCCGCCACTAAGGTCTTGCCTGCTCCAACATCGCCTTGTACTAAACGTAGCATGGGCTTGGGTTGTTTAAGGTCGGCGATGATTTCTTTAGAAACCCGTTTTTGTGCTTGAGTCATTTCAAAGGGAAGTTCTGCCAATAAAGCTTTAGCAAGCGTCTTGCTTGGACTAAAACTGGGAGAAGCAATTTGTCGAATATAGGCGCGTCGTGTCAGTAAACTAACCTGATGTGCGACCAGTTCTTCAAAAATTAAGCGTTGTTGCGCTGGGTGTGAACCCTGAGCCAGTTGCTGCATATTGGCGTCAACTGGAGGTTCATGAATATAGTGCAAGGCCTGTTTGAGTGCATAACCATTGGTGTATTGTTCAGGCAATAATTCAGGTAAATGATCACTGTATTGTTTAAGTGCCTGTTTGACATATTCACGTAGCTTAGGCTGAGTTAAACCTTCCGTACTTGGGTAAATAGCGGTGAGCTGAGTTTTGGGTAAAGCAGTATGTTCTGTTACCAGTTGTATTTCAGGGTGATAAAGTTCTAAGCCCCTTGCGCCGACACGCACTTCACCAAAGATTCGTAAACGATGACCTGCTTTTAATTTGTCAGTCAGATTTTTATAGATATGATAAAAACGTAAAGTAACTTTGCCATAATCATCCTGAATTAAAGCAGCCATAGATTTGCGCTTACCCGGCGGAAAATCAATGGATTTAACTTCACCTTCGAGCAAATAGCTACGACCTACCATCAGTTGGTTCATGGGAATGACCGTGCTACGATCTTCATAATCACGTGGCAGATGAAAAAGTAGATCATCCGTGGTGAAAATATTGAGTTTTTCCAGAAGTGCTGCGGCAGCATTGCCTACACCCTGTAACTGCTGGATTGAAGTCATATCCCTCCACGTCAAGACCACTATATCAGGATCATGCATGCATATTTTATTTATCGGCTATGGTAAAACATCTCAACGAGTTGCCCAATATTTATTTGAACAAGACTCGAGTAAACAGCGATATAAAATTACCACAATTAGCCGTAGTACGAAAACAGATGTATATGGTAATCACTTGATTCAGGATGTACATCATCTTGATTTAAATCAGCTTACAGCGGTTGATCTGGTATATGTAGCTTTGTCTCCTTCGCAAAGTAGTGTAGAGGCTTATCGTCACACGTATCTGGATTCAGTTGAACCAATTGTCCGGGCATTAAAGTCACATCCTATTCAGAGAATTGTGGTAGTTTCATCTACACGAGTTTATGGTGAACATCGGGGTGAACGTGTAGACGATGCCTCGCCCGTTCAGCCCATCGACGAGCAGGGACAAATTCTGCATGACATGGAATTAAAATGGCAGACGGCCTATCCTGAGCAGACCGTGATTATTCGTCCTGCTGGTATTTACGGTCAATCTATTACACGGATGGTCAAAATGGCGCAAACTACCCGTAGTTATGCAAATATTCATTATACTAATCGGATTCATATAAATGATCTGGCACGTTTTTTAGCTGTTCTAGCGACATTACAATACGTTGATTCATCGTATATCGTGACCAATAATCAGCCTTTACCTTTGCATGAAATCATCCAATGGTTTCAGCAACAATTACATTTACCTTTAGTGCAACTGAGTAGCCGACATATCTCTGGAAAGCGTTTGTACCCGACACGTATGCTGCAAACTGGCTTTACATTAAAACATCCAGTTTGCTTTAATGACTATACAATTTGTTTGCAACAACATAGCCAAAACTCATAATTTAATTAAACTAAAAAGTGTGGGCCAATATATAAAGATATTCAATTAAAATTGATAAATAGAAGATTGGGGAACATGTTTAAAAACATCTTTAAGAGTCTGTTCCTGTTTGCAATGATGCAGCATGTCATGGCCGCAGAAGTGACATGGTGTGTTTATGACCCAATAGGAACACAAGGTGATATTACACGACGTTTAAAAGACCTGACGCTCTATATGCAACGTGAGCAGGTTAATGTGCAATTAAAAATTTATAAGCGCGAAACAGATGCAATTGTACAATTTGATCAGAAGAAATGTTCAGGTCTGGTCGCCACCAATTTTAATACCCGAAATTATAATCAATTTATGGGAAGTACGGCAGGTGTGGGATTTATTACAAATAATAAGACTGCACAGCATTTTATTGAGCTGTTGAATCGGCCTGCATTACGTTCAGCGATGCAACAAGGTGAATATGAGGTAGTGGGTTTCATTCCATTGGGAATGGCTTATATGATGCTTAAGACCCCAACCATTTATAAAGTGACAGATCTCAAAAATAAACGTATTGGTGTCTTACCCGAACTTGCACCACAAAGTACGTTGGTGCGTAGTGTTCGTGCTGAACCTGTTGTCGTGAATTTTAATAATGCAATTGATGCTTTTAAAAATAATCAGGTTGATATTTTACCTGTGCCTATCTACGGTTTATTGCCTTATAACCTTAAAAAAGAATTTGGTGAATCGACACGGGTTATTAATTTTCCAGTGGTGTACGCGGGCTTAAATATTGTGATCCGTTCGGCCGACTATCCGACTGGTTTTGGGGTGACGATGCGTAACTGGTTTTCTGCTCAAGCAAGTGTACTAGTAGGGCAGGTGGTGCGTTGGGAAAATCGATTGCCTGCATATTACTGGATGGATGTTTCTCCTGCCGAGAAACAAGCCTACGAGGTCGTGATTGCGAAGGTGAGAAATCAATATTCCCAGAATTTCTTTTATGACCCGCGTTTTGTTAAACTTATTAAAAAATTACGCTGTAAAGATGAACCGCAATATTTTGAATGTCATCTCTGGTGAAAAAATGGCAACCGAAGTTGCCATTTTTATATCTCTTTAGTGTTTAAGCCTTTTTGCGTTTTAAACGACGTTTTGCTTGCTGTGAGGCAACCGCGTCTAATGCCGCTTTAAGTTCTTCATCATTAAAGGTGGTGATATGTTGTAACATTTGTAAAGTTGCTTCATCTAGCACCAATTTCGCACCTTCAGCCATATTGCTAAAGTTGCGCTCAAATTCAATTGCACCTTGCTCATTGGTACAAATGTAACCTTGTTGGGTTAATACTTTAATAAAGCTTTGGAATAAAGATTTATCAAAGAACTCAGGCGAATTAAACTCATACAGGACGGATAGACGCTGTCCGAGCAAATGGCTTAAATCCTCAACTTGTCTGACTGAAATGTTACCCGAACCACGTTGGGCAATTAATGCCAGTGTCATGTAGTAACGTTCCAGACTTTGTTTGACTGGCGCAGCCAAAATCACTAATTGATTATGATCTTCTGAATTTGGTGCAGGACTGACCAAATCACCTTCACTATCTTGCTCAATCAATTTGGCATTAACTAAAGCATCAGCATATTGACTAATCTGTTGTTCAAGTTGCTCAGGTTTCCATTTTAGGAATAACTCTGCCTGTAAAAATGGATAGAGGGTTTTGATCACATTTGTCAGATTTCTCTGGCTGATTTTGCCATTATGCTCAACCAATGCGGCAATCAAAGAAGGCAAAACAAATGCATGTAGAATATTATTGCGGAAGTAAGTCAGTAACACGGCCTGATTATCTTCAATTGCAATAATATCACCTAGCACATGTTGTACGCGTTTAATCAGTTTAAGTTTCAAACCATAAGCGATGATTTCTTTACCCGATAATGGCGTGACTTGAGTTCGTTCATCATAGGGAAGAGTTGTGACGAGGTCACGATAAGCATCCAATTGCTTGATGCATAGCTCTTCATCCAACGTGTGTTTTGGGGTTGCCAGTAAGATCAAGGATAATAATGAAACTGGATTAATCACCACGGCACGGTTGATATTTTCTAAAATGGCATGTGCTGAACTATTGATAGCATCTGAAACCTGAGGCGGAATCGGATCATCATTTTTTTCAATTTTAATTTGATCTGCATCATGAGCTTTAAGCAAATCATCCAGAAAAACAGGTTCGCCAAAATTGACATGAACTTTGCCAAAGATACGCTCAATTTTGCGTAAAGTTTTGACTATCCCGAAGATCGATTCTGCTTCTTTGGGTTTACCCTGCATTTCACCGACATAGGTTGAACCTTCCATCAAACGCTCATAGCCGATATAGGTTGGAACAAAAACAATCGGTTTGGCACGACCGCGTAAATGACTGTGCACAGTCATGGCAAGCATGCCTGTTTTAGGCGGAAGTAAACGGCCTGTGCGCGAACGTCCCCCTTCAATAAAGTATTCAAGGGGAGTATTGCGCGACAAAATGCTGTACAAATATTCCTTAAATACCGAAGTATAAAGACCATTGCCACGGAAAGAGCGACGAATAAAGAATGCTCCGCCACCGCGAAGTAATTGACCTACAAACGGCAGATTTAAATTATCCCCGGCAGCAATATACGGCACCATCAAACCACGACGATAAATAACATAAGACAGGAGTAAATAATCGATATGACTACGGTGACAAGGCGTATAAATAATTTCATAGTCCTTGGCTAGTTCACGTACCGTACTAAAATTGTGAACGTCTACGCCGTCATAAAGTTGCGTCCAGAGACGAGTCAATGCCATATCTGCAAAACGTACCGCTGAATAAGAATAATCCGATACGATTTCATTGAGGTAGCCAATCGCACGACGTTCGGCTTCGAGCATGCTGACTTTACCGCGAATACTTTCACGACGAATCGCATCTTGTACATCACGCGATTTAATTAATGACTCCATGACGTTACGTCGATCGGATAAATCTGGACCGAGTACCACTTCACGCTGACTGTCTAGAAAATCATTGAGTGTGCTGACAATGTAAGTTGCAGGTGACAAATTTGGATAATGTGTCGTTGCATAATTAACCAACTGACGTAACGACTGCGGTTCATGAAACTCAACATAGGTTTGACGACCATGTAGACCAATATTCATCAACTGTTTAACTTTACCAGGTGTAGCCCATGTGTCTGTAAACAGCAATTTAAACCACGAATCTTCTTTATCAGGAGAACGTCCCCACAGTACAGTGACAGGAACCAACTCAATATCATAGTCTGAATGTTTATCTAAAAACTCGATAAAACGCAGCAAACGAGGAGGAAAAGCATGCGGTGGAGGGTTCAGTAAATTTTTTTCGTCGTGGTGCTGTAAAAATAAAACCGAAGCTTTTTCTTTATAATCTTCTATCGCTAGCGGATCTAACGCTGGCTTTAGATTTAAACGGCGTGTTTCTCCATCAATCACCAACGCATTGCTACGAGAATAATTCTGTAATACATAGCAGACGACTTTTTTTGATGCAGGCTGTTCTGCGATCTGGATATCAGTGGGTTCCGAAGGGACTTCCCCAAGAACATGTGGGGTTACCACGAGGTCAAGCAATTTACTCGACAGCCGCCGATACATCTGACCGAAGCCACTCTTGGCCATAAGAACTCCTACTCAAACAACAATGCTCCCACCAAAAGGACAGGAACTGCTTTAGTGAAATGATGTGAAAAACAATGGGCTATTTTCTGATAAATTACATGGATTGCGCTAGTGTTTATCGTTAAAAAACGTATTTTTAATACGAATAGCAATTCTAAAGTGTGACATGCTAGTCAACTAATCTTTAGGGTTACACTCTGAATTTATGGAAAAATATAGTATATCTGTTTTATAGTTTACAGTTGTATTGTTTTTAAACTAGTGACATTTTCAAAGGTATCTCATGAATGCATTAACCCAGGAACTTGTCGAGCTTTTATCACTTGAAAAGCTTGAAGATCATTTATACCGTGGCGCGAGTCGTAATCTGGTCGGCAAGCGGGTGTTCGGTGGACAGGTTCTGGGACAGGCGCTACGCGCTGCTTCTTATACGACAGATCGTCCGGCACATTCGATGCATGCCTACTTTTTATATGGTGGCGATATCAATGCACCTATTATTTATGAAGTTGACCCTTTGCGTGATGGACGTAGTTTTGCCAGCCGACAAGTCCGTGCCATTCAACATGGACGTACGATTTTCTCGGCTATGGTGTCTTTTGCTTATCCAGAAGAAGGTTTAAATTATCAGCCTGAAGAACCAGAGTATCCTGCACCAGAAGATTTAAAATCAGAAGATGAGCTGAAGGAAGGTTTGGTTAGTTTTATTCCTGAAAATGTACGTGCAAGTTTTATGCGTGAACGGCATATTGAAATTCGTCCTATTGATCCAGTCAATCCTTTTCAGCCGCAACCGCAGGCGCCAAGAAACGCACATTATTTGCGTACGCATGATCGTATACCCGCAGAACTGGATGATGTGGCATTGCATCAGGCGATCGTAGCATTCTATTCTGACTTTACTTTAATGACCACTTCCTTAAAACCACATGGTTTAAGTTATCTCTCTCCAAGTCTGCAATGTGCTAGTATTGATCATGCAATTTATTTTCATCGTCCTGTACGTGCAGATGAATGGATGCTTTACGATATGGATGCGACGGTTACCTCAAATTCTCGCGGTCTAAATTTTGGACGCATGTGGCAAAACGGACAGCTAGTCTGTAGTACCGTTCAGGAGGGTCTTATACGGCTTCGCGAAATTGAAACGCAATAGGTCAATTTGACTCAAATAAAGCCGCCACCATGCGGCTTTATTATTTCTAAATCACAAGATATGCTAAAAAATATTCGATTCTATTGAGCGTGCATGTCATAGTAATTCCAAAGAATGAGTCAAATTTCAGATAATATGAGCTTAAACACACAAATTTTAATTGCAGCTATTTTAGGTGTGGCTTTTGGGTTTTTGTTAAACCTCTATCCTGACACTGCTTTTTTTCATCAAAGTATCTATGGACTTGGCATTATCAGTAGCATTTTTATTGGATTACTGAAAATGCTATTGGTGCCGCTTATCTTTTCTTCAATTGTGGTGGGTGTTTCCAACTTGCAGGCCAGTGGTCAGTTTGGGCGTGTCTGGAAAATTACCGCCTTATGTTGCTTAACCACCACGACACTTGCCTTAATTTTAGGGATCGGTTGCGCGCATTTATTTGGTGTAGGCAAGGGCATGGATATCGCCATTTTTAGTGACGCTATGAGTAATCATCAAGCCCCAGATACTTTGTCACCCTCGACTTTTTTTACAAATTTTATCCAAAACACCCTAATTAACCCCTTTAAAGCCTTTAGTGATGGGAATGTCTTGGCAGTGGTAGTCTTTGCTTTATTCATTGGGGCTGCACTCATTAAAGGGGGAGATCGCTTTCAGTCAGTACGAGTTCTCAGTCTACAGTTTTTTGACATTATGATGATGCTGGTGGGGTGGGTGATGAAACTGGCACCGTTGGGGATTTTGGCTTTACTGGCAAAGCTAATTGCAACGGAAGACATTAAAATACTAAACAGTCTGGCTGAATTTGCTTTGGTCGTCACGGGTACGACTATTTTTCATGGTGTTGTCGTTTTGCCTTTGTTATTGTGGATTTTTGGGAAAATGAATCCCATTACCTTTTTTAAAGGGACACGTTTAGCGCTTATTACGGCTTTTGCTACCAGTTCCAGCTCAGCCACCATGCCATTAAGCATGAAATGTGCACAAGAGAATCTAAAAGTTCGACCGCAGACAGTGGGCTTCGTCATTCCTCTTGGTACGCAATTGAATATGGATGGCACTGCCTTGTATGAAGCAGCCGCAGCGCTATTTGTTGCGAATCTGGTAGGCATGGATTTAACCCTTACGCAGCAATTGATCGTGTGCTTGACAGCCATGATTGCGTCGCTGGGAGCGCCAGGAATTCCAAGTGCGGGAATGGTGACGATGATTATGGTTTTACAATCGGTTGGACTTCCTGCTGAAGCGATTGCAATTTTACTGCCGATTGATCGTATTTTGGATACCGTACGTACCGTGGTAAATGTGCAAGGGGATATGATGATTAGTGTAGTCGTGGATCGTTATGCCAAAGGTGATAACGAGGAAACCTCATGAGCGTTATAAAACCTAAGCCTTAAAAAATAAAAAAGCAGAAATTATTTTCTGCTTTTTTATTATTCCATGGTTTAAGCGGCAGCCAGAACAGCACGTTTTGCTGCAGGTGAATGATCCAGATAGCGAACAGCATCTTCGGTATTACCTTCTTTCACCGGATCATACCAAGGCATAAGATAATCAATTTGCT
The DNA here is from genome assembly GCF_016624705.1 of Acinetobacter sp. S40. Lineage (NCBI taxonomy): Bacteria > Pseudomonadati > Pseudomonadota > Gammaproteobacteria > Moraxellales > Moraxellaceae > Acinetobacter > Acinetobacter sp. S40. Next base: position 66,908 of record NZ_JACVTU010000010.1, on the reverse strand, counting down.
GAGCCACGAGCCAGATTGGATTGGGGAGAAGCTGGTTGTCTTTACGCCCTTGTTTATACCATTCGAGCCAGATCCATGGACGAAATAAACTTGGTTTATGTTCTGCAAAACGAGGATCTTGTTTCATAATATGGGCTGCACCATCTACCCATAAGCCGAGTACCCCGACAATAACAGCCACACTTAAGTAATAACGGGCAATATAACCGCCCCCTAAATGACGATATAGATCAAAAGCGACCGTGCGGTGTTCTATTTCCTCAGCACCATGCCATTTGACCAAGTCGACCATTTCTGGATCTGCCCCTAGTTCCTGCCACTTTTGATTATACAGTGCGTATTTCCCCAACACGCAGGTCATATGTTCAACCGTAGCAATTACTCCTAAACGGAATAAATCCCATTGATGTTCTAGTACCTTGGGAACTTCAATATCCAGTGGTTTATCTGCCAGTAATTTTGTAAACAAAAAATTCATGATCTCCAGATTACGCTGAATATCGATATTACGTGCTGACAAATATTCTTTATTGGCGGAAGTATGCGCGTTGGCATGCATCGCTTCCTGACGAATAAAGGCTTGTACATCTTGTTTTAGCTTTTCATCACTAATTTGCGGTAAGACTTTATTATAAAGACGGCAGAACCAAAATTCGCCGGCAGGTAAAATGTTATTAATTTCATTAATAAAATAACTGGCAAAAGGATGTTCTGGAATCCAGTCAACGGGAGTTTCTTTCCAGTCGAATTTTACCTTACGCGGTTGAATGCGATAGTGAATGGAAGAGCCGGGTAATTTACGCTTAAAAAATGAAACAATACTCATATCCTTACCTTTATTTGTTCTTGTCGAACTTTTGCTGGTTTTTCCTGAGTATAAAAAATGCCCCTGTATTTTGCTTTGCAATACGGGACATTCAGTTATCATTAGGTGATGATATGACAGAAAAAGATGTGATTTATTCTTCTTTTAGCGTTACATCTTGCTCATCGAGATCATTGTCATTGGCTTCTGGAATCTGGCTCAAATCAAATTCAGGTGTATGATCCAGCGTATAATTTAGACGTCCCGCCATTACGCTGGCTAATTCTTCAAGTCCCTGTTTATTCAATGATGAAAACAGTTGAATGGAAAAATTCAGCTTCATTTTTTTTAAGGTCTGCTTTACATCAAGCAGGGCTTTATTGGCTGGGCCTCGGTTCATTTTATCGGCTTTGGTCAGCAAAATATGCACAAACAATTTACGTGAATGAGCCCATTCCAGCATCATGGTATCGAAATGCTGTAACGGATGACGAATATCCATCAATAGTACCAAACCTTGTAGGCTTTGGCGGTGAATGAGATAATTTTCTAGCTCTTTTTGCCACACACGTTTCATGTCTTCTGGGACAGCCGCATATCCATAGCCTGGTAAATCGACCAATCGCTGATCAGGATTACCTAAGCTAAAGAAGTTAATCATTTGGGTGCGCCCCGGCTTTTTTGAAGCGCGAGCTAATTGTTTCTGGTTGGTTAACGTATTAATAGCGCTAGATTTACCCGCATTGGAGCGTCCAGCAAAAGCTATTTCATAACCAGTATCTTCTACACAGAGTGCAAGTTTAGGAGCACTCATTAAAAATTCAGCTTTGCGTAGCCAATTGAGTGCCTTTACTGAATATTCAGTAATAGCCGGATCCGCCTTTTTCTCATAACTAATTTTTTGTTTAGGTGCGAGTTTGGCTTTGGTATCTTTGGATTTCGCATAGCTATGCATAGAGATTAACTTTTACAATCACAATATATTTAAAATGCATTATAAAGGATGAGAGCAATTCACGCGAATTTTAAGGCAATTTGGCGCAAATTATGAATGAATGGCAACAAATGCGATAGGTGAGTTGATAGAAGCGGTAGGGGGTGCAGCCAAAACATCAGCCAAAGTATATTGATCTAATGTTTGATAAAAACTTTCCAGTGCCTGATCTAGAATACCTTTGAGACCACAGTGAGTCCGTAATACACATGGGGGAGTATTGCATTCGACAATCTGATGATCACCTTGCAATATTCGCACAATTTTACCCAGCGTTAGTTCTAAGGCCTGCGGATTGAGACGGATTCCACCTCCTTTACCGCGTGTAGTTAGAATCCACTCTTGTTTGCCCATAAAATGTACAATTTTAACAAGGTGGTTCTGAGAAACATGCAAATCCTGTGCGATTTCTGCAATCGTATACGGCATTTCACTAGGGCGTGAAATGTACATTAATATACGCAAGGCATAATCGGTAAATTTATTGAGCTGCATGAGTTTACTTAATCTATTGCTTTAAATAGAAAAGGCTAGTCTATCACAGGCTAGCCTTAGACAAAATGCCGAACCAATTAGCTGAGTTTGACCCCACCCGTACCAAATGCTTCAGTATGAATATTCTGTGCAGGAATGCCACGTTCCACAAGGACCTTATGCTGTTCAGCCATAAATGGCATTGGGCCACACAAATAGTAATCGGCATTTACAGGCAGTAATGCAGCATCCATAGAAGCAAGATCCAGACGACCAGCGATATCGTAATCCTGACCAAGTACATCAGCTTCATGCGGGAATTCATAAGCCGTAAAGGTATTTAAGCGTGGATATTTTGCTTTTAGTTCTTGGATATGCTTTTTCATTGCATGCACCTGACTGCTGCGACACGCATGAATGAAATTTACGGGCTGCGGCATATCCAGTGTTACTAATTGATTAAGCATTGCAATCATTGGGGTTACGCCCACGCCACCACTAATAAAGATATTGCGTTTGCTGCTGTCGATTAAATAGAAATTACCAGTCGGAGCAGACACCTCAATTTCTGAACCTTCAGGCAAACGATGTAATGTGCTTGAGACCCAACCACCGGCCAAGTCACCTTTTTCATCTTCACGTTTAACGGAAATACGCAGATAGTCGGTTTGTGGACTAGTCGACAATGTATATTGACGTGGCTGTTTTAAACCAAGCTCATCAACAAAAACACGGACTGAAATATATTGACCAGCTTCGTATTTTGGTAATTCACCCTCATCTACAGGAGCAAGGTAAAAAGAGGTAATTTCTTCACTTTCTACCACTTTTTTGGCGATTTTAAAATTACGCCAGCCTAACCAGCTTCCTTGAGTGTGTTGGTGTTGAGCATAAATCGCTTTTTCTGTACTGATAAAAAGGTCGGCCAATTGCCCGTAAGCTGCGGCCCATGCCGCGATTAATGGGTCTTCCATCGAAATACTTAAGACTTCACTAATGGAATGCAACAGATTTTCTCCTACGATTCCATAATCAGGCGATTGAATGTTTAAGCTCACATGTTTATGTGCAATCAATTCGACCACAGGTAATAGTACTGATGGATCTTCAATATTTTCAGCGTAAGCCAGAACTGCACCAGCCAGAGCTTGAGCCTGTGCACCGCTACGCTGATGGCCCATATTAAAAGTTTCTTTTAATTCAGGATGATTACCCAACATTCGATTATAAAAATAACCTGTCAATGCAACACCGTTTTCGCGTAATACAGGTACAGTTGCTTTTACGAGATCAATTTGTTGTGGAGTCATGGCTAGACCTTTTATCTGGCTTTTATAAGATGTATTTAAAATACATTTTATAAGGTGTATTTGCAATATATCTTTTAATGAAATGCTTAATTTTATTAAGGGATTAATTAGATCGTATTTTCACACTTGATTGGTTTTTTACAAAGAGCGTATTAAGCACTGATTTTATATCCCGCTATATGCCATAAAATCAGTGCTTTGATAAATTTATTTATCTTTTCCCAAATAAAGAGCCCAGTAAGCCACGCACGAGTTTCTGTCCTGTTGGGCCGCCTAGCGTTCGTGCTGCACTTTTAGCGAAAGTACCAAGCACATCTTGAGTCAGCTTTTCTCGGTCACGTTGAGATTTTTCGTCAGCTTTTTGCTGTTCTCGTGCTAAACGTTCTTGTTCCTTGGCTTGCTGTTTGGCAACTGCCTCTTGTTGTTTGGTTTGTTGATCTGCTTCCGCTTGTGCTTGCTGTTGCTGCGCGCTTTCATTCACCTTACGTTGTAACATTTCATAAGCACTGTCACGATCTACTATGTGTTCATATACTCCAGCCACGATACTGTTTGCCATGAGGGCTTTGCGTTCCTCTGGCATTAAGGGAGTAAATGAAGAGTAAGGTGGCATCACCCAGCCACGTTCCACAATCTGTGGTGTCCCTTGTTCATCTAGAAAACTAATTAAAGCTTCCCCTACAGCCAGTTCAGTAATGGCTTGATCAACTTTAAATTCTGGATTTGCCCTAAATGTATCTGCAGCTGTTTTGACGGCTTTTTGATCTTTGGGAGTGAAAGCACGTAATGCGTGTTGTACGCGATTACCCAATTGACCCAGTACGGTTTCCGGTAAATCCAGTGGGTTTTGAGTAATAAAATAAATTCCCACACCTTTGGAACGAATTAAGCGTACCACTTGTTCAATTTTCTGTTGTAAAGCAGGACTGGCATTATCAAATAACAAATGCGCTTCATCAAAGAAGAATACCAGTTTTGGTTTATCCAGATCACCAACTTCAGGCAGTTGTTCAAATAACTCGGATAGCATCCACAGCAAAAAGGTAGCGTACAGTTTTGGGGTATTCATGAGTTTATCTGCGGCGAGCAGATTAATATAACCCTGACCATTGCTATCGGTCTGGATAAAATCCAGAATATTTAAGCTTGGTTCACCAAAAAATTGTTCACCACCTTGATAGCCTAACGCCAACAAATTACGTTGAATTGCGCCTAAGCTGGCAGGGGATAAATTACCATAATCTGCTTTGAGTTCACTGGCATTGTCACTGACATAACTCAGCATGGCTTTTAAATCTTTAAAATCAACTAATAATAAACCCTGATCATCGGCAATACGAAATACCGCAGAAAGTACCCCTTCCTGAGTGTCATTTAAGTTCAACATTTGTGCCAGTAACAATGGCCCAATTTCAGACACCGTGGTGCGAATAGGATGGCCTTGCTCACCAAATAAATCCCAAAAAATCGTAGAAGATGCTGCAAAAGCAATGCTATCTATGCCTAGAGATTTTATACGCTCATCAAATTTGGGGCTATTGCTACCTGCTTTGGCAATGCTGGACACATCGCCTTTGGCATCTGCTAAAAATACAGGAACACCAATACGGGAAAAGCTTTCTGCCATGACTTTTAATGTGACCGTTTTCCCCGTTCCCGTTGCTCCCGCAATCAATCCATGACGGTTGGCAAATTCAGAATGTAAAATAATATCCTGATTGATATCGGTGGTTTTTTTGGCAATGACAATCGGTGTACCCATATTTTTTTCCTATTCTTATCACTATTCAAGTTGTTGGAGTGCGTTTTGAATATCTTCTATTAAATCTTGAACGGATTCCAGCCCTACGCAGAAGCGAACCAGTAAACCCTGTTGTAAATGTGTATTGGCCAAGACACGCATATGCTTTAAATCGTAGAGCATGACCAGACTCACAGGGCCACCCCAGCTAAAACCAAGCTTAAATAAATTTAGAGCATCACAGAAGCGACGAATTGCACTCATTTCATATTTAGGATCAAAAATAACACTGACTAATCCTGCACTCTGTCCATCTAGACATGTCTCCTTCCAATAAGTATGTCCGGGACTATCAGGGTTCATTGGATGTAAAACTTGTACAAACACAGGTTGTTGCTTTAGCCATTGCAGTAAAATTTGTGTATTTTCAGCCTGTTGTTGATAACGTAACCGGATATGTGGCAGGCTACGTATGATCTGGGCAGTATCATCTCCAGATACGCAAATACCTTGGGTGGCATGCATTTTAAAGAGCTGGTGATGCAATTCTCGATTTCGAGTTATTACGCTGCCCATTAATATATCGCCGCCGCCACTTGGGTATTTAGTCAAGGCATGTACAGTGATGTCTACAGCTAATTGTTCATCTGAAAACTCAAATGCATTAAATGCCAGCCCTGCGCCCCATGTATTATCGAGTGCAGTCAATACATTGGCTTGTTGGGCTTTTTTCACAAGATTTTTAAGATCAGGAAATTCTAAAGTAACTGAGCCTGCTGCTTCGAGCCAGATCAGTTTGGTTTTTGTAGAAGGTGTGAATGAATCTGCGTCGATCGGATTGTAGACTTTTACTACAATCCCATAACGGAGTTGCAGATTTTTTAAATGTTCCATGTTTGGCCCGTAAATATTGTCGGGAACCCAAACTTCATCGTCTTGACTTAAAAAAGTCGAATTGACCAGATTAATAGCAGATAAACCACTTGGTGCAAGTAAGCAATACTCTCCGCCTTCAAGCTGCGCTAGTTGATCTCCCAGAGTATAAGTAGTGGGAGTACCATGTGTGCCGTAGCTATAATCATAGGCATCCGTCCAACGTCGATCAAAAAGGTGCGATGTTGATTGAAAAATGATGGTCGATGCACGAAACAGGGGAGGTTGAATAGTATGAATATATTGAGCTGCCTTTCTTGGGGCGTGGATTAAACGAGTTTGTGAACTTTTTTTTGCTGTCATGGTGTTTTCATTTGTTTGCTTTGAGTCTAGATTAAAAAAAATAAATCTTTTCTGCTAGTTTTAAGCTCATATTTGTGAGTATTTCTTTACAGGCGCTTATGTCGTTTAAAGTTGGCTTCATTTTTGCTATGACTTAACTAATACCAACAACAATATAGGTTCTAAGTGCATGAAGCCGCATTTAAAAGTGCATTATTTTCAGCATATTGCTGGTGAAGGGTTCGGAAGTTGTTATGATTTTTTGAAAACACATCAGGCAAAAATTACTGCAACTGAGTTTTTTGCATTACCGCTTGATTTACCCCTTGAAATCGAGGCATTACCTCGTATTGAGGATGTTGATTTGCTCATCATTATGGGGGGTGCAATGAGTGTTAATGACGAAGCCAACTTTCCGTGGCTGAAAATTGAAAAACGCTGGATTCGCCGTTATCTGGCTGCTGGCAAGCCTGCGATAGGGTTGTGTTTGGGTGGTCAACTTATCGCCAATGCATTAGGTGCAGCAGTCAGCCGTAACCCTTTTCAGGAATTGGGCTGGACAACTGTACATCGTGTACCACAATTTTCAGCACAATGTTTTCCCTTGCCGCCGTCTTTTAATGTAATGCAATGGCATAGTGAAACTTTTGAAATTCCGAAAGGAGCTATTCATCTGGCTGAAAATGCGGTGTGCCGTAATCAAATGTATCAGATTGGTCAGAATGTTCTGGGTTTTCAGTTTCATCCAGAAATCACACCTAAAACGCTGGAGCTGTTTTTAGAAAATGATGATGAAGTTGTCACATTCCAAGGAGAATATGTTCAGTCACCGTATCAACTTAAGAAATCAAGTAAGTCAAATTTTATAGAAGGAAACCAATTACTCAATCAGGCCATTGAATATGTAATGAAAGCATCATAATCAGATGAAGATAAACAATATCAAGAATAAAACATCGCTATTTTACGATTAAGTAACAAATAGAATTGCATAAGAGTTAGACAGTCGCTATAATGGGCGACCCTCAAATTGTGAGGTCATTTACTGCAAAGAAAGTAGTAAATGCATGACAGTCGCGGCATCGATCGTGACCTTAGTGATTTTCACTGCCTTTGACACTTACCAATAGGTGAGGTGCGTCAAGGGTGATTCTTTATATATTTTGGCTTGGAGTTTACTGGTATGTCTAACCAGAGAATCCGTATCCGTCTTAAGTCTTTTGATCATCGTCTGATTGATCAATCTTCTCAAGAGATCGTAGAAACCGCTAAGCGTACTGGCGCACAAGTGTGTGGTCCAATCCCGATGCCTACTCGCATCGAACGCTTCAACGTTCTTACTTCACCGCACGTGAACAAAGATGCGCGTGATCAGTACGAAATCCGCACCTACAAACGTTTGATCGATATCGTTCAACCAACAGATAAAACTGTTGATGCATTGATGAAATTGGATCTTGCAGCTGGTGTTGATGTTCAGATCGCATTGGGTTAAGGCTTTCGGGTTAATTAGTGCCTGGCATTAATTAAGCTGCTTTTTTAGAGGTTACACACATGGCTATTGGTTTAGTCGGCCGCAAGTGCGGTATGACCCGTATCTTTACAGATGCCGGCGTCTCTGTGCCTGTTACAGTGATTGAGGTTGATCCTAACCGTATCACTCAAATTAAAACGCTTGAAACTGATGGTTATCAAGCTGTTCAAGTTACTACTGGCGAACGTCGTGAATCTCGCGTAACCAATGCACAGAAAGGTCACTTTGCGAAAGCGGGTGTTGCTGCTGGTCGTTTGGTTAAAGAGTTTCGCGTTACTGAAGCTGAGCTTGAAGGTCGTGAAGTTGGCGGTAATATTGGTGTTGATTTGTTCACAGTTGGTCAAGTTGTTGACGTAACTGGTCAATCAAAAGGTAAAGGTTTCCAAGGCGGTGTTAAGCGTTGGAACTTCCGTACCCAAGATGCTACTCACGGTAACTCAGTTTCTCACCGTGTTTTAGGTTCTACAGGTCAAAACCAAACTCCTGGACGCGTGTTCAAAGGCAAGAAAATGGCCGGTCACCTAGGTGATGAGCGCGTAACAGTACAAGGTCTTGAAATTGTATCTATCGACGCAGAACGTTCTGTTCTTGTTGTTAAAGGTGCGATTCCTGGTGCTACTGGTGGCGACGTAATCGTTCGTCCTACGATCAAGGCCTGAGGGGAAATAACGTGAATTTAAAAACTGTTTCCGGCTCTGCTGTTGAGTTGTCTGAAGTTGCTTTTGGACGTGAATTTAATGAAGCGCTTGTACATCAGGTGGTTACAGCTTATTTAGCTGGTGGTCGTCAAGGTACTCGTGCTCAAAAGTCACGTGCTGAAGTGTCTGGTGGTGGTAAAAAACCATTCCGTCAAAAAGGTACTGGTCGCGCTCGTGCTGGTTCTATTCGTAGCCCAATCTGGGTTGGCGGTGGTAAAACATTTGCTGCTCGTCCACAAGACTGGTCTCAAAAAGTTAACCGCAAAATGTACCGCGGTGCAATGCAATGTATCCTAGCTGAACTTGTTCGTCAGGATCGTCTTGTATTGGTTGAAGAGTTCGCTGTTGCAGCTCCTAAAACTAAAGAATTGCTTGCAAAACTTAACGACTTGAATGCAGCTCGTGCACTTATCGTGACTGATGCTGTAGATGAGAACTTATATCTTGCTGCACGTAACCTTCCACATGTTGATGTGGTTGATGCTGCTGCAATCGATCCTGTTAGCTTGATCGCGTTTGATAAAGTTGTCATGTCTGTAGCTGCTGCTAAGAAAATTGAGGTAGAACTCGGATGAACAACGAACGTATCTATCAAGTCCTAAGAGGACCGGTCTTCTCAGAAAAGGCACAAGTTTTAGGTGATACTGCTGGTGTTCAAGTATTTAAAGTTGATTTAAATGCAACAAAACTTGAAATCAAAAAAGCAGTAGAACAACTATTTGGTGTAGAAGTTGTTAAAGTTAACACAACTATTACTAAAGGTAAGACTAAGCGCTTTGGTAAAACATTAGGGCGTCGTTCTGATGTTAAAAAAGCATACGTCACCCTGAAAGCTGGCCAAGATGTTGAAATGGCTGACTTGGGCGATACCGCTGAAAGCGCAGCGGAATAAGGACGAAAATTATGCCGATTCAAAAATGTAAGCCAACGTCTCCAGGACGTCGCTTTGTAGAGAAAGTGGTTCATGACCATCTTCACAAAGGGGCGCCTTATGCACCGTTGGTTGAAGCTAAAAAACGTACTGGTGGTCGTAATAACAACGGTCACATTACAACTCGTCACGTTGGTGGTGGACATAAGCAAAACTACCGTATCGTTGACTTTAAACGTAACAAAGATGGTGTTCCTGCAACTGTAGAACGCATTGAATACGATCCTAACCGTACAGCGCATATTGCTTTGTTAAAGTATGCTGATGGTGAGCGTCGTTATATCATCGCGCCTAAGGGTTTGCGTGCGGGTGATAAAGTTCAGTCTGGTAACGATGCTCCAATTCGTCCAGGTAACTGCTTGCCACTTCGTAATATGCCTATCGGTTCTACACTACACAATATTGAACTAAAAATCGGTAAAGGTGCTCAAATTGCACGTTCTGCTGGTACTTCAGTTCAGTTGTTGGGTCGTGATGGTTCTTATGCGATCATTCGTCTGCGTTCAGGCGAAATGCGTAAAGTACACGTTGAATGCCGTGCTGTAATTGGTGAAGTTTCTAACCAAGAAAGCAACCTTCGTTCATTGGGTAAAGCTGGTGCAGCGCGCTGGCGTGGTGTTCGTCCTACCGTTCGTGGTATGGCGATGAACCCAGTTGACCATCCACACGGTGGTGGTGAAGGGCGTAACAAAGGTATCCAACCTGTAAGCCCATGGGGTCAAAAAGCGAAAGGGTACAAGACTCGTACCAATAAGCGTACGACTAAGATGATTATTCGCGATCGTCGCGTCAAGTAAAGGAATCTGACTAATGCCTCGTTCATTAAAAAAAGGTCCATTCGTCGACGCGCATTTGTTCGCTAAGGTTGAAGCTGCTGTTGCTGCTAACAACCGTAAGCCGATCAAAACTTGGTCTCGTCGCTCAATGATCCTTCCGGATTTTGTTGGTTTAACAATTTCTGTTCACAATGGTCGTAACCATGTTCCAGTAATCATTACTGAGCATATGGTTGGTCATAAACTCGGTGAATTCGCGCCAACTCGTACCTATCGTGGTCACGGTGTTGATAAGAAATCTAAACGTTAATGGGTGTCATGATGGAAGTAACTGCTAAATTACGCGGTGCCGCTATCTCGGCACAAAAGGCACGTTTGGTTGCAGACCTAATCCGTGGCAAATCTGTTGCTCACGCGCTTAATATCTTAAACTTCAGCAATAAAAAAGCTGCGGTTTTGGTAAAAAAAGCTTTGGAATCTGCAATTGCAAATGCTGAACACAATAACAGTTTAGATGTGGACGACCTTAAAGTTTCTACGATTTACGTTGATGAAGGCATTAGCCTTAAACGTATTATGCCACGTGCCAAAGGCCGTGCAGATCGTATTACTAAGCGTACTTGTCACATCACCGTTAAGGTAGGGGTTTGATATGGGTCAGAAGGTTCATCCAATCGGTATCCGCCTAGGTGTTGTGAAACGTCATAACGCTAACTGGTATGCGAGTCCGAAACAATACGCTGAATATTTGCTTAAAGATCTTCAAGTTCGTGAGTTTTTAACTAAAAAACTTAAGAGCGCGATGGTGAGCAATATTCTTATCGAACGTCCGACAGGTGCTGCTAAAGTAACAATTAGTACTGCTCGTCCTGGTATCGTTATCGGTAAAAAAGGCGAAGACATTGAAAAATTACAGCGCGAACTTACCAATATTATGGGTGTTCCTGCGCAAGTAAGTATCAACGAAATCGATCGCCCAGACTTGGATGCGCGTCTAGTTGCTGAAGCAATTGCTTCTCAATTGGAAAAACGTGTCATGTTCCGTCGTGCTATGAAGCGTGCGGTTCAAAACACGATGCGTGCTGGTGCTAAAGGTATCAAAGTTGAAGTTTCAGGCCGTTTAGGTGGTGCAGAGATTGCACGTACTGAGTGGTATCGTGAAGGTCGTGTACCTTTGCATACGCTTCGTGCGGACATCGATTATGCTACTATGCGTGCAGAAACAACTTACGGTACGATTGGTGTTAAAGTCTGGATTTTCCGTGGTGAGATTTTGGGTGGCATGAAACAAGTCATGAATCCTGCTCCTGCTGAAGATCGTCCAGCTAAACGCGGTCGTGGTCGTGGTGAGGGTCAAGAACAGCGTCGTGGACGTCGTAATGACCGTGCTGCTGACAAGGGAGAATAATCCATGTTGCAACCTAAACGTACCAAATTCCGTAAAATGCACAAAGGCCGTAACACTGGTCTAGCGCATCGTGGTAGTACAGTATCATTTGGTTCGATTGCGATTAAAGCGACTGAACGTGGTCGTATGACTGCGCGTCAGATTGAAGCTGCGCGTCGTACTATTAGCCGTCGTATTAAGCGTGGTGGTAAAATCTTCATCCGTGTATTCCCGGACAAACCAATTACCGAAAAACCATTAGAAGTTCGTATGGGTAACGGTAAAGGTAATGTGGAATACTGGGTTTGTGAGATCAAACCAGGTAAGATCCTGTACGAAATTGAAGGTGTGAACGATGAGTTGGCAACTGAAGCGTTTAAGCTTGCTGCTGCTAAACTTCCGTTTAAAACCACTATCGTGACTCGGACGGTAATGTAATGAAAACTAAAGATCTACGTGAAAAATCGGTAGAAGAGTTGAAAGCGTTGCTTGATGAGCAACAGCTTAACCAATTCCGTCTTCGTATGGCGAAAGCGACTGGTCAATTGGGTAAATCGCACGAAGTGCAAATTGCTCGTAAAACTATCGCTCGTATCAAGACACTCCTTACCGAAAAACAGGGGAACGGACAATGAGTGAAAAAACAGTCCGCACGTTAACCGGCAAAGTCGTAAGCGACAAAATGGACAAGTCTATTGTTGTTCTTATTGAACGCCGCGTTCAACACCCGTTGTATGGCAAATCAATCCGCCGTTCAACTAAATTACACGCTCACGATGAAAACAACGTTGCTAAACTTGGCGACCTAGTGACCATCAAAGAAAGCCGCCCAATTTCTAAAACTAAAGCTTGGACTTTAGTGGAAGTAGTTGAAGTAGCTGCTGAGTAATTACGTTCTTGTTGCATCATCGGTCAATTTCGAGTACTCTTTGAGCCTTTCGAAATTGCGACCGGTGTTGCTCGGTTTTGGAGTAGGGCAATGATTCAAACCGAAAGTATGCTCGACGTAGCAGACAATAGTGGTGCACGCCGCGTACAATGTATTAAAGTACTAGGTGGTTCACATCGTCGTTATGCTTCTGTTGGCGACATTATTAAAGTTACTGTTAAAGAAGCAATTCCACGTGGCCGTGTTAAAAAAGGCGACGTAATGAATGCTGTTGTGGTACGTACTAAGTTTGGTATTCGTCGTCCAGACGGTTCAGTGATCCGTTTTGATGACAATGCAGCTGTATTGTTAAACAACAATAAAGCTCCGATTGCCACTCGTATTTTCGGACCAGTGACTCGTGAACTTCGTACTGAACAGTTCATGAAAATCATTTCATTGGCTCCTGAAGTTCTATAAGAGGCAATCATGGCTAAGATTAAAAAAGGCGATCAGGTTATCGTGATCGCAGGTAAAGAAAAAGGCAAACAGGGTACTGTTCTGTCTGTTTCTGAAGACCGTGTTAAGGTTGAAGGCCTTAACCTAGTGAAGAAGCATCAAAAGCCGAATCGTGTAACTGGCGCTGAAGGCGGTATTGTTACTCAAGAAGCTTCGCTTCATATCTCAAACGTGGCAATTTTAAATGCTACAACCCAAAAGGCTGATCGTGTTGGTTACCAGATTGACGAAAATGGCGTGAAAACTCGCGTTTATAAGTCAAACGGTGAATCAGTGGCGACAGCGAAGTAATAGGTTGATACGGCAATGGCCAGACTTAAAACACGTTACAATGAAGAACTTAAAGCTAAGTTACAACAGGACCTTAGCATTAAGAATGTAATGGAGATTCCTCGCATTACAAAAATCACCCTAAACATGGGTGTAGGCGCAGCCGCAACTGATAAGAAATTATTGGATGGTGCTGTTGCTGATATGACTTTAATTGCTGGTCAAAAACCAGTAGTTACGCTTGCACGTAAATCAATCGCAGGTTTCAAAATCCGTGATGGTTGGCCAATTGGTTGTAAAGTAACCTTGCGTGGCGAACAAATGTACGAATTCTTGGACCGTTTGATCTCAATCGCAATTCCTCGTATCCGTGACTTCCGTGGTTTTTCTTCAAAATCATTTGATGGTCGTGGTAACTACTCGATGGGTTTAAAAGAGCAAATCGTTTTCCCTGAAATCGATTTTGACAAGATTGATCGTATTCGTGGTATGGATATTACTATCACTACTACTGCTCGCACCGATGACGAAGGCCGTGCGCTTATGCGTGCATTCGGCTTCCCGTTCAAATAAGAGGTCGATATGGCTAAGAAAAGTATGATTAATCGCGAGTTGAAACGCGAACAAACTGTTGCTAAATACGCTGCAAAACGCGCTGAATTAAAAGCGATTATTGCAAACGTAAATGCAAGCGATGAAGAGCGTTTCCAAGCGACATTAAAGTTACAGGCATTGCCACGTAACGCATCTCCAGTACGTCTTCGTAACCGTTGTGGTTTAACAGGTCGTCCTCATGGTTACTTCCGTAAGTTCGGTTTAAGCCGTAACAAATTACGTGACACAGTAATGCAGGGTGATGTACCTGGCGTTGTTAAGGCAAGCTGGTAAGGAGCAACTAAATGAGTATGCAAGATACCGTTGCCGACATGCTAACACGTGTTCGTAACGCACAAATGGCAAAGAAACAATCTGTTTCTATGCCGTCTTCTAAGTTGAAAGTTGCGATTGCCAACGTTCTTCAACAAGAAGGTTATATTTCAAACGTAGAAGTCGCTCAAGAAGAAGCAAAAGCTACTTTGACGATTACGTTAAAATATTTTGAAGGCAAACCAGTTATTGAAACTGTGAAACGTGTAAGCCGTCCAGGCCTGCGCCAATATCGCGGTAAAGATAAACTTCCGAGCGTTAAGCAAGGTTTAGGTATTGCAATTGTTTCTACAAGCAAAGGCATCATGACTGATCGCGCTGCACGTGCTGCGGGCGTTGGTGGTGAAGTTATTGCTTTTGTTTCTTAATAGGTGATTCCTCATGTCTCGTGTGGCTAAAGCCCCAGTAACTGTCCCTAACGGTGTAACAGTTACTCAGAACGGCCGGCAGGTCGAAGTGAAAGGCACTAAAGGTACATTGTCTTTCAACCTGCATGCGCTGGTCGAGCTAAAACAGGAAGAAGGTAAACTTCAACTAGCTCCAACTAAAGAGTCGAAAGACGCTTGGATGCAAGCTGGTACTGCTCGCGCTGTGCTTAACAACCTTGTAAAAGGTGTAAGCGAAGGCTTCGAACGTAAGTTGCAACTTATTGGTGTTGGTTATAAAGCTGCGGTTAAAGGTACAATTGTGAACCTTAACCTTGGTTTTTCTCACCCAATCGATTACAACCTTCCTGAAGGCGTAACTGCTGAAACTCCAACTGCGACTGAAATTATTTTGAAGTCAGCAGACAAGCAGTTACTTGGTCAAGTTGCTTCTGAAATCCGTGGTTATCGTCCACCAGAGCCTTATAAAGGTAAAGGTGTTCGTTATTCGGACGAAGTTGTTCTTCGTAAAGAAGCTAAGAAGAAATAAGGCGCGAGATTCTTATGAACGAAAAGAAACAATCCCGTTTGCGTCGTGCGAAAAGCACACGCTTGCACATTCGTGCATTGGGTGCGACTCGCTTGTGTGTAAACCGCACTCCGCGTCACATCTATGCTCAAGTGATTTCCGCAGATGGTGGCAAAGTATTAGCGCAGGCTTCTACTTTGGATGCATCTTTACGTAGCGGTACAACTGGTAACGTAGACGCAGCTACTAAAGTAGGTGCTTTAATCGCAGAACGTGCAAAAGCTGCTGGTGTAACTAAAGTTGCATTTGACCGTTCTGGTTTTAAATATCATGGTCGTATCAAAGCCTTGGCTGATGCTGCTCGTGAAAACGGCTTGGAGTTCTAATCATGGCTAAAGTTGAACAAAACGAAGGTCTTGTTGAAAAGCTGGTTGCCGTTGACCGTGTAGCCAAAGTTGTTAAGGGTGGTCGTATCTTCTCTTTCACAGCATTGACTGTTGTGGGTGATGGTAATGGTCGTGTGGGTTTTGGTCGTGGTAAAGCACGTGAAGTTCCAGCTGCTATTTCTAAAGCACTTGAGGCTGCGCGTCGCAACATGATTACTGTAGACCTTGCTGGTACTACTTTACAACATCCTGTGAATGCTCGTCATGGTGCAAGTCGTGTATACATGCAACCTGCTTCTGAAGGTACTGGCGTAATTGCTGGTGGTGCTATGCGTGCCGTTTTAGAAGCTGCTGGTGTACATAACGTACTTGCTAAATGTTATGGTTCTACGAATGCGGCGAACGTTGTAAACGCAACTTTTAAAGGTTTGCGTGATATGACTTCTCCTGAGAAAGTTGCTGCAAAACGTGGTCTTTCAGTAGAACAAATTCAAGGGTAATCAATCATGAAAACGATTAAAGTTACCCAGACTAAATCTGCTTCGCATCGTTTGAAAAATCACAAACTTTGCCTTCAAGGTTTAGGTCTGCGTCGTATTGGTCATACTGTAGAAGTGCAAGATACGCCTTCTAACCGTGGTATGATCAACAAAGTCTACTATATGGTTACTGTAGAGGAATAAGCCATGACTCTGCGTTTAAATGAACTTTCACCTGCTGAAGGTGCAAAGCGTGAACATCGTCGCTTGGGTCGTGGTATCGGTTCTGGTGTCGGTAAAACTGGTGGCCGTGGTGTTAAAGGTCAAAAATCACGTAAAAGTGGTGGCGTTCGCCCAGGCTTTGAAGGTGGTCAAACAGCAATTTATCGTCGTTTGCCTAAATTCGGTTTCACTAGCCAAATCGCATTGAAAACTGCGGAAGTACGCTTGTCTGAACTTGCTAAAGTTGAAGGTGATATTGTTTCACTAGAAACTTTGAAAGCTGCGAACGTTGTTCGTCGTGATCAGGTTCGTGCACGTGTTGTTCTTTCTGGTGAAGTAACTCGCGCGTTTACAGTGCAAGGTGTTGCTTTGACTAAAGGCGCTAAAGCTGCGATTGAAGCAGCTGGCGGTAAAGTCGAGGAGTAATACCGAGTGGCTATGTCTCCTAGTTCTTCAGGTCATGTGAACATGATGAAAGGACAACCATTTCATGTGAAATATCGTGAAATTATTCGCCGATTAATGTTCTTGGTTGGTGCATTGTTGGTCTTTCGACTAGGAGCGCATATTCCGTTGCCGGGTATTGATAATGTAGCGCTAGCCCGTTTTTTTAAAGCCAATGAAGGAACCTTCTTGGGTTTATTTAATATGTTCTCTGGCGGTGCATTAGAACGTATGTCAATTCTGGCTTTGGGTATTATGCCGTACATTTCTGCATCGATTATCGTGCAGTTGATGTCAACGGTTGTTCCTTCGCTAGAAGCTTTGAAGAAAGAAGGCGAGCAGGGCAAACGTAAAATCAATCAATATACACGTTATGGCACCTTGTTCCTTGCTTTAGTGCAGGGTGTAGGGATGTGTGCAGGCTTGATTAGTCAGGGTATTACTTTGACTTCAGGCTTGGCATTTTATGTTCCAGCGGTGGCTTCATTGGTCGCTGGGACTATGTTTTTGATGTGGCTGGGAGAACAAATTACTGAACGTGGTATCGGTAATGGAATCTCTATGATTATTTTTGCAGGAATTGTCGCTGGATTGCCAAATCAGGTTATTCAGGGGTTTACTTCTGTACAAAATGGTCAGGGCAGCTTAATTGGAATGGCTGTATTCGCTTTATTATCACTTGCGGTACTTGCTGCGATTGTTTTTATTGAGAAAGCACAGCGTCGAATTCCAGTTAACTATGCACAAAAACAACAAGGCCGTCGTGTATTTACTGCACAGCAAACACATTTGCCATTAAAAATTAATATGGCAGGTGTAATTCCAGCAATTTTTGCTAGCTCACTGTTATTATTTCCAGCGAGTTTAGGCCAATGGCTGGGAAGCGCTGATCCAAATGCAGGAATTGTAAAACGTGCACTGCAAGATTTGGCACTCGTGCTATCGCCTGGACAGCCGTTGTATCTCATGCTTTTTGGTACGTTAATTATCTTTTTCTGTTATTTTTATACGGCACTGGTGTTTAGCCCAAAAGAAGTATCAGAGAACTTAAAACGTAGCGGTGCATATGTACCTGGTATACGCCCAGGTGAGCAAACGGCTCGTTATTTGGATCATATTCTTAATCGTTTGACTTTTATCGGCGCGATTTATATTACTGTTGTGTGTTTAATGCCAATGATTCTGCAAAGTTCATTTGGAATTCCATTTCACCTCGGTGGTACATCGTTGTTAATTGTTGTCGTTGTTGTGATGGACTTTATGGCACAGCTTCAAGCTCACCTAACTTCACATCAATATGACAATCAAACGTTAATGAGAAAAACGACTGCTCATCCTAAGGGATAAGCGCACTTAGAGGTTTCATCATGAAAGTACAAGCTTCTGTAAAGAAAATTTGTGGTAGCTGTAAAGTTATCCGTCGTAATGGGGTTATTCGCGTGATTTGCAGCGCAGAACCTCGTCATAAGCAGCGTCAAGGTTAATCTGATCAAGACCTGTTGATTTCAGTAGGCGAATTAGGTTAATATCCGCCCCTCAAAGTTTTTTTGTGGGGCGGTTGATTTATCTACTGCCTTTTTGGAGAAAAGTGAATGGCTCGTATTGCCGGTGTAAACATTCCGGATAACAAGCATGCTGTTATCTCTCTCACTTATATTTTTGGTATTGGTCGCCACACATCTAAGAATATCTTAGCTGCTGTAGGTATTGCACCGACAACAAAAATCCGTGAGTTGGATGATGCTCAGCTTGATGCGATTCGTGCAGAGATTGCCAAGGTTCCGACCGAAGGTGATTTACGTCGCGAAATTTCCATGAACATTAAACGTTTAATGGATTTAGGCTGCTACCGCGGTCTTCGTCATCGTCGCAGCTTGCCTGTCCGTGGACAACGCACCAAAACTAACGCACGTACCCGTAAAGGTCCGCGCAAACCGATTAAAAAGTAAGATTTCTGGAAGCTAAAAGATGGCTAAAGATACTCGCACACGCAAGAAGGTCACCCGTACCGTCTCTGAAGGTGTTGCACACATTCACGCGTCTTTTAATAACACCATTGTTACGATTACCGATCGTCAAGGTAATGCATTGGCTTGGGCCACCTCAGGTGGACAAGGCTTCCGTGGTTCACGTAAATCAACTCCGTTTGCTGCTCAGGTAGCTGCTGAAGTTGCTGGTAAAGCAGCTTTGGATTACGGTTTGAAAAATCTGGACGTCCTTGTAAAAGGTCCGGGTCCTGGTCGTGAGTCTGCGGTTCGTGCATTAGGCGCAGTGGGTTATAAGATCAACAGCATTACCGATGTGACTCCAATCCCTCACAACGGTTGCCGTCCACCTAAAAAACGTCGCGTGTAAGGAGAAACATTCATGGCTCGTTATATTGGTCCAAAATGCAAACTCTCTCGCCGCGAAGGGACAGACCTGCAACTTAAATCTGGCGTTAAACCGTTTGACGTCAAAACTAAAAAACATGCTAAAGCGCCTGGTCAACATGGCCAAGCTCGCGGAAAGCAATCTGAGTATTCACTACAATTACGTGAAAAACAAAAAGTACGTCGTATGTACGGTGTGTTAGAGCGTCAATTTAGTAATTACTATAAAGAAGCTGCTCGTGTAAAAGGTGCAACAGGTGAGAACTTGTTGAAATTGCTTGAAAGCCGCCTTGATAACGTAGTTTATCGCATGGGTTTTGGTTCTACACGTGCAGAAGCTCGTCAGCTTGTATCTCACCGTTCTATTACTTTAAATGGCCGTCGTGTTAACATTGCGTCTATTCAAGTAAAAGCTGGTGATGTGATTGCAGTGCATGAAGGTGCTAAACAACAATTACGTATCAAAAACGCAATTGAATTAGCTTCTCAACGTGGTATTCCTGCTTGGATGGAAGTTGATCATTCTAAGTTTGAAGGTACGTTCAAAGCTGCACCAGATCGTTCTGATCTACCTGCTGAAATCAACGAAAGCTTGATTGTAGAATTGTATTCTAAATAATCCTTGAGGTAGCAATAAATGACGCGTACTGCAAACGAGTTTCTAACTCCGCAAGCGATCAAGGTCGAAGCGGTGAGCGGGACCTCGGCAAAAGTGATTCTGGAACCTTTAGAGCGTGGTTTTGGCCATACTCTAGGTAATGCTTTACGTCGCATTCTATTGTCTTCTTTGCCTGGCGCTGCTGTGGTTGAAGTGGAAATAGAAGGCGTCGAGCACGAGTACAGTACTTTAGAAGGCTTGCAGCAGGACATCGTCGAGCTCTTGCTGAACCTAAAAGGATTGTCTATTAAGCTGTTCGATCAAAATGAAGCATATTTGACATTGGAAAAACAAGGTCCTGGCGATATTACTGCTGCGGATCTTCGTTTACCTCATAATGTTGAAGTGGTCAACCCAGAGCATTTGATCGGCACATTGAGTGCTTCAGGTTCAATTAAAATGCGCCTGAAAGTTTCTCAAGGTCGTGGTTATGAAACATCTGACTCACGTTTCCCGGAAGGTGAAACGCGTCCTGTAGGTCGTCTACAGTTAGATGCATCTTATAGCCCGATTAAACGTGTTTCTTACACCGTTGAAAATGCGCGTGTAGAACAACGTACTGACCTTGATAAATTGGTCATTGATCTTGAAACCAACGGTACTGTCGACCCTGAAGAAGCGATTCGCAAAGCGGCAACAATCTTGCAACAACAAATTGCAATTTTTGTTGATCTTCAGAAAGATCAAGCACCTGTGGCTCAGGAACCTCGTGAAGAAGTTGACCCAATCTTGCTTCGTCCAGTAGATGATCTTGAGCTTACTGTTCGTTCTGCTAACTGTTTGAAAGCAGAAAATATTTACTACATTGGTGATCTTGTTCAACGTACTGAAGTTGAGTTGTTAAAAACTCCTAACTTGGGTAAAAAATCGTTGACTGAGATTAAAGATGTTTTAGCTTCGAAAGGCTTGCAACTCGGCATGCGTTTAGAAAACTGGCCACCTGCTAGTTTACGCATGGACGATCGTTTCGCCTATCGTAGCCGTTAATTAAGTAGGACTATCACCATGCGTCATCGTAATAGTGGTGTGAAATTAGGCCGTACAAGCAGCCATCGTAAAGCGATGTTTCAAAACTTGGCGAATTCTTTGTTTGAACATGAGTTGATCAAAACAACTGTGCCTAAAGCAAAAGAATTACGTCGTGTTGCTGAGCCTTTAATCACTCTAGCAAAAAACGATACAGTAGCAAACCGTCGTTTGGCATTTGCTCGTACTCGTTCAGCTGCAACTGTAGGTAAATTATTTACCGTACTTGGCCCTCGTTACAAAGAACGTAACGGCGGTTATCTACGTGTTCTTAAAGCGGGCTTCCGTGCTGGTGATGCAGCGCCAATGGCTTACGTTGAACTCGTAGACCGCGAAGTAAATACTTCAGCAGAATAATATATTTATTCAAAAAAAGATCGGTTTTATACCGATCTTTTTTTATGCTTTTTTAAAAGTTGTCCCCAAGTGATAAAAAAAAGCGACAAATGACCTAAACTTGACATTGCACATTGTCAAATTTGTGCTTTAATAAAATGGAATTCTTCGCAAGGTTATAAAAAAAACATGGAAAAGCTAGTTGATGTATTGATTGTAGGTGCAGGTATTTCTGGTATTGGAATTGCAGCGCATCTTTCAAAAAACTCTCCGCAACGTCAATTTGAAATCATTGAACGTCGTGAAAGTATTGGTGGAACTTGGGATTTATTTCGTTATCCTGGTATTCGTTCTGATTCGGATATGTCGACTTTTGGTTTTAACTTTAAACCGTGGCGTAGTGCGAATGTTCTTGCTGCTGGCCCGGCAATTAAAGGGTATTTAAATGAAGTTGTTGACGAGTTTGGACTAAAAAAGAAAATTCATTTTAAGCATCGCGTGCTTGCTGCAAACTATGATACTGCTCAGAAAAAATGGGTGGTAGAAATTGAAGATGCTGACCTGAAAAAGCAGACTTGGATTGCAAACTTTGTGGTTGGATGCACGGGTTATTATAATTATGATCAGGGCTTTGAACCAGAATTTCCAAATAGAGACGCTTTTAAAGGTCAATTTATTCATCCGCAACACTGGCCTGAAAATCTAGATTATACAGGTAAGAAAGCGGTGATTATTGGTAGTGGTGCGACAGCTATTACCCTTGTCCCTGCAATGGCGAAAGGTGGGGCTGGTCATGTCACGATGCTGCAACGATCACCAACTTATATCGCTTCTATCCCTTCAATCGATTTTGTATATGACAAAATGCGTAAGCTCTTGCCAGAAGATGTGGCCTATAAGCTGACACGTGCGCGTAATATTGGTGTGCAACGTGGTATTTATGCGTTATCTCAGAAGCAACCTCAGTTAGTACGCAAGCTACTTTTAAAATCGATTGAAATGCAGCTTAAGGGTAAAGTTGATATGAAACACTTTACACCAAGCTATAACCCTTGGGATCAACGTTTATGCGTAGTACCTGATGGCGATTTATTTAAAATTTTACGATCTGGCAAAGCCAGCGTAGAAACGGATCAGATTGAGAAATTCACTGAAACAGGTATCCAGCTGAAATCAGGTAAACACCTTGAAGCAGATATTATTGTGTCTGCAACGGGTTTGGAAATACAAATTCTCGGTGGTATTAAAGGCACAATCGATGGTCAGCCTTTAGATACTTCAAAGTCAATGCTTTATCAGGGGGTAATGGTCAGTGATGTGCCCAATATGGCGATGATTATTGGCTATATTAATGCATCATGGACGCTCAAAGTTGATGTAGCAGCAGATTATATTTGTCGTTTACTGAATTATATGGATAAAAATGGCTATGATGAAGTGATTCCAGAAGGGGATCAAACTGAATTAATGGATGATACTGTGATGGGAAGTCTGACATCTGGCTATATCGCCCGTGCAGCAAATGTGATGCCAAAACAGGGTAAACACGCACCATGGAAAGTAACCAATAACTATCTGGCAGATCGAAAGGCACTCAAAAATGCGCGGTTTGATGATGGTGTTTTAAAGTTTCATAAGGTTGATACCAGTGCTGCGCCTAAATCCAAGCCAAAATTGGTTTCCTAATCCATAGCGTATGAATAGCAAAAGGAGCTTTATTTAAAGCTCCTTTTTGTTTAGTTAAGAATGAGTAATTTAGAGAGTACGAGAAATTAACTCTTTCATGATTTCATTAGTGCCTGCATAAATGCGGTTAGCTCGATTATCAATATAAGCACGAGCGATTGGGTATTCCAGCATATAGCCATAACCGCCATGAAGTTGTAAACAGTCATCGACTACTTTGGAAAACATATCTGAAATTTTATATTTCGCCGCTGCGGCTGCATCTATCCCTAAACGTTCTTCCAATTGTAATTGCATGCAACGGTCTAAGTAAGTTCTACAAAAGTCAATTTCTGTACGTAGTTCAGCCAGTTTAAAACGTGTATTCTGAAATGTTCCTATTGGCTTGCCAAAAGCCTTGCGGTCTTTGGTGTATTGAACAGTATGTGCAAACGCTGCTTCCGCCCCAGCTTGACAGATGATTGCGACTAACATACGTTCCCATGCCAATTCTTTCATTAGCATCATAAAGCCCATGCCTTCCATACCAAGTAGGTTTTCTTTTGGAACACGGACATTGTCAAAAAATAATTCGCAGGTATCCTGACCTTTCATGCCGATTTTATTGAGTGGCTTACCTTTACTAAATCCTGCACGATCGGCTTCAACAATAATTAAAGATAAATTGGCTGATCCCTTTTCATTATTGCCTGTTTTACATACGACAATCGCCATATCGCATAAATAGCCATTGGTGATAAAAATTTTTGAGCCATTGATGACATACTCATCCCCCTCTAAAACAGCAGAAGTACGCACCCCTTGTAAATCTGAACCAGTTCCAGGTTCCGTCATGGCAATGGCAGTAACTGTCTCACCTGTCGCCATTTTTGGTAGCCACGTCTGTTTTTGTTCTTCATTGCCAAAATTATTAATGTAATTAGCAACGATATCAGAATGCAATGAAAATCCCGTACTAGAATCCATAGCATAAGCTTGTTCTTCAATTAAAATCATGCTGTATAAGCGATCTACTCCAGAACCTCCGTATTGTTCAGGCATCGTGGTACATAACAATCCCAAATCACCTGCCTTGTTCCATAAATCACGGTCAACATGTTGTTGTTTTTCATATTTTTCGATGTTGGGAACAACTTCCTTTTCATAAAATTTACGCACAGTTTCACGAAAGGCGTTATGCTCCTCATTAAAAAGATTGCGCTCAAGCATATTGGGAATTGGACGAATCGCACCTGATTGCATTGTTGTTGTATCCTTGCAGTTTGTTTTACCAACAGAAAGTAAAAATCATATAGCTAAGGCAAACAATGGGATGAATGCTCAAAAGTTATATTGTGATGATGGATTTAGTCATTCGGGCAAATCAATTGACCACAAATCGGCGCTGATCGGTTAAACTAGCGAAGTTTTTTATCGACTTGGGGAATCTAATGTCTGAAGAACTCACCCTCGAAGAGCGTAAAGTGATTTATCGTGCGCGACGCGGGCTTAAAGAAATTGATGTTTATTTTGATCCTTATGTCCGAAATCATTATCTGACAGCGGAAGCAGCAGAAAAAGCACTTTTTGCTGAATTAGTTGATCAGGAAGATCCAGATTTACTGGATTGGTTTATGGAAGTATCTGAACCACCGAAGCCAGAGCTCAAAACTTTTATTTTGAAGCTTAAGCATTACGTGCATGGTTAATCATCAATTTCAACTGAAACGCAGCTTGCTTGCCCTGTTGTTTCAGTTGGGAATGTTGTTACTGATCGGAATCATCTGGTTCCATCTTTTTCCTTTTTATATTTTTTTGATTGGAACTTTTTTGGCAATTATTGCCTATACAATGTATTTGAAGCGTCCCAAAATGTGGGCTTTGGCTTATCTGGATCAACATCTTTGGTCAATTCAATGGTCAAATCAAGAGCAGATTGAACAAGCACAGCTTTACAAAGTGGTAGATCACCATATTTATATCGTTCTGCATTTTTATCAAAATAACAATTCATACATAATTTGGCGTGATCAAGTTAGCTTAAATGAATGGAAACAGCTTAAAGTTATGGCAAAATTGTTCTAATTGTTAAACAATTTTAAAACCTGTGTTAAATTTAAAATTATTTAAAAACATATGGTTATTGTAAAAAACCTAAGAAATTAATCATATTGTCTGATCAAATTATTGAAAAAATCTTAAATCAAATGATTGTCTGACAATTTTATCGTTATGTATAAATTACATCGGTTAAAGTACAAACACCAACGTAAAGTGTGAAGGAGGTCAGAAATGATCGATATTCCAACGTGGTTGTTTCCAGTCATTGCTTTTGTTTTGGCAGTGGTTATAGGACGAGCAGGAACTTTACTCAGGGATTATATTGAACACCATCAATAAATAAGAGTACAACCCATTCTCCAGTTAATAAGTAGCATGTGCTGAACCGTCGCAATGCTACTTTTTTTTGCCTAAAATTTATGTAAAAACTATAAAAGTGCCAATTTTTCCATCATTTATTTATGTCATATTGCGGGATTAATATTAGAGTAATTGCTCTTTTATTCGGATTGTGCATCTGATAAGGTACAACCCAAAGGAAAAATAAAATGATTTCGAGGGATAGGAAATGCCAAAAATATTCAAAATAGGTCAGGGTTTGGCCGTTGCGGTTCTTGCCTCATCTGTATTATCTGGATGTTCTTATGTGGTCAAATCAGGTGCCAATGTTGCCTTGAATTTTAGTGAAAATCATATCGTTCCACCTATTTTGGCAATGGGTGATGTGGATATGATTTGTAATTCTGGAAATGCTTTAACACCTGCCATTATGGCCACCAAAGATATGGGAGCTGACCCAACTAATATGGCAGTTTTGCTGTATGCAGGTGCGGGTATGTGTGCAGAAAATCAGGCACTTGAAGCTGAATTACATTATTTAAGAGCTTCAAAAGCTGGACAAGTTACAGAAGCGCAAGATGCTCGTATAGAACAAAAACGCTGGGCAGCCGTTGCAGCGCAACGTCAATATAATGGTTATCAACTATTTGCTGAACGTTGGGAGAAAAAATACAAGTATCATTTGGGCGAATCTTGTCCGAAGATGCGTAGTGACAAGGATCAATTGACTTATCTGCTTGGGTTATTAAGTGGTTTACAGGCAGTGACCAATGACATCAATTCTGGTGGGGATGTCAATGTTCCAAAAGATATTGCAGGGATCGTTGAACGTAGTATGGCATGTTTGGATAATACCAAATATTGGGGTGTGCCGAATGCAACTCGTGCTGTTATCTGGACTTTGTTACCAGGGGCTGATGAAGGCAAGCCTGATCCATATGTAACACTTAAGCAGTCTATGCAGATTGGAGAGCAAAAGGGAGTACGTTTATCGCATGCTTTATATGCGGTGGCGGCTCAGGCGAGTGGAGATGATAATAAAATTCGCGATGCGCTTAGATCGTATGCCGAATCCCGTGGTGATGATAAACCTGTAAATCCAAATTTTAGATTATTGGATGCTATGGGCGGTGTGATGGTACGTGGTATTTCTGATCGTTACTGGACTGAAAATACGGGCGTGCGTACAGGTGATGGCGGTATGTCGACATTCTGGGATGAAAGTGGCAAAACTTCTTCAGAATTGGAAGATTTATTTAACGATAGTGGTACAGATGCCAGCAGTACAGATACACCACCAAGCACAACTGAGGAAAAGCCAGCTGAATAAACTCGGCAGACAAAAAGTGTAAATCGTAGAACTGGATATTTTGATTTATAGTGGAGGGGATAAGGCTGTTTAATAACGCTTTGTCCCTTTTGTGCATGTGAATGGAGGCGGATCATGAAAGATGAGGATCTCATTAAAAAAGTGATTTTTGTCGCTGTATGTATTTCCATTTCGGCATGTTTGCAGGTGTTTTCAGATGTCTTTATTTATTGGCGCCCTGCGCTATTAACAGAGTTTTGGCGATTATGGACAGCGCATTGGGTGCATGTCGGCTGGATACATTTTCTGCTCAATATGTTGGCATTTGGCTGTTTGCCTTTTATTTTTCCGCATGCCCGAACACGACATATGATGTTGTTACTACTCGTTTTATCGCCTTTTATTAGTCTGATTTTTTATTTCTTTATGCCACATATCGAGGCTTATGCCGGGCTTTCAGGGGTATTACATGGTATGTATGTTGCTGTTGCTATCGTATATTTGGAATATCCCAAAGAACGTAATTTCGCTATGTTAGTGATTGCTTTAATTGTCATTAAAATCATTTGGGAAAATACATGGGGCAATAGCCGTACAGCACAATTGATCGGTAGCCCAATATTAGTTGAAGCACATTGGTTAGGGGCCTTAGGGGGATTATTATCAGGAATGGCCTATTTATTCAAACAAAAGTTAAAATGCGAAAAAGTTGACAAAATAAACCGCTAAAAATTGTGATCAAGCCATTCTTTAATGGAAAGGTATGTTGCAAATTTAAACAATGGAAAAGGACTGCAATGGGGGATGGAATAACCTATTGCCAAGGAGAGATTACTTAAAACTATCGCTGGTTTTGGGTAATGCTGCAAAAGAACTGGAAAAGACATGCAAGAAAATCAAGAAAATAGATCTGGCCTGGGGTTTCTGGGTTATATCTGGAACGAATGGATTTCAACATACGTCATCCTCATTATGTTATTACTGACCCTGATTATTGGAACAGGTGAAATGATCCATGGTCAGATGTTACGGATGGGAGAGCGTTTATATGGTGATCCCGCAGTCGGGATGCAATATTCCTTTTTACGTGCTGAACCACAAAAACCAGAGTGTGAACGCCATCCAAATATAGATGCGCAGGTTCAGCAACAGATGCAGGCCAATAAACACGATGAGTTTGCTGACTTTTTTGGTGCAGCATCTGAGTCTGATGTTCGTGCTTCTTTGTTAGCAGCACAACAACTTTGTGAAGAAAAACATCAGTTTTACGATAAAGCAATGAAGCATATTGAATCGCATCCATCGCTTCGTGCTTATCGAACTATGGAAACCACTTTCTTTGGTATCTTTAAATTTGGTACAGAGAATCGTACGATTTTCCTGCTGGTTATGGTGTTCTTTGCAGCCATTACCGCTAGCTTGAAAATTCACCATATTGGCTTGCGTAGTCCAAAAACCCGAATTGATTTTCGTGTCTATTCTGTAGCAATGGTTTTGGGTAATGCTTTATTAACTGCTTCTACAATTAGCCAATATCGTTCCCTGATCAATTCTGGTGTTGCATTGACTACAGAAACACTGGTCATTGCATGGTTGTGGATGGGACTATTTGGTATTTTGACCTTAATTAGTCTTTATCAGTTGTTCAGGATTCCGAAAACAGCTCAACCTGGTGGGAATTTTGGTTTAGCATTACTCAGTGTGCCCTTATATGCTTTTATGTCAATTTTGACAGGCATAGCATTTACCTTCTTCATGGATTATCCAATGGGGCAAGGGATTTATTTGAGTATTCTGGTCGAATTCTCAGGGATCTTCTTGAATTTGGCGTTATTTATCTGGGCGGGTATGTTATTGACTCAGACTCGTGTGATGGACCTGTTCCTGAACATTCTGCGTCCTTGGAACCTTGCACCTGAAACATTGACTTGGTTAATTCTTTTAGCAGCAGCTATTCCTACCGCTTACACAGGCGCATCGGGTATTTTCGTTATTGCAGCTGGTGCGATTATTTATAAAGAAGTCTGGAATTCAGGAGCACGTCGTCAGTATGCATTGGCTGTTTCTGCAATGTCAGGCTCGTTGGGTGTGGTGATTCGTCCATGTCTATTGGTTGTTTTGATCGCAATGCTAGATAGTCGTCATGTGACTTCGGATGAATTATTTGATCATGGTTTTTATGTTTTCTGGCTGACGGCATTTATTTTCCTAGGTGTATCGTTGCTGTTAGCTGAAACTAAATTCCGCGTGAATTCACCTAAAGTGGCTGTGCCAGGTATGCTACGTGCGTTGATACCTGTTATTCCTTATATTGTTATTACTGTTGTGGTGTTAGCGTTTTATAAGTATGGTTTAGATACAAGTATGAACGAATTCACCGCACCTGTAATTTTACCTCTGGTGCTAATCGCGATTATTTTGTTTGATAAGTTGCGTAAAGAACCTGAACATTTACCTCAAGTGCAAGCGCATGAGTCTTTGATTAAGCAACATGAACAGGATTCGCCATACTTGCGTGAGCATGGTGCACAAAGTACTCAGTACCGTCGTGGTTTCTTTAGTTCAATGCACTTTGCCACTGCAGAAACAGTAGGACATATCGGTGCGTTAATTATTCTAATGGCACTTTCTGCAAGTGTTGGTGGACTAATCGAACGTACCGAGATTGTGGAATATTTGCCGACACATTTGGGCAGTATTTATATTTCATTGTTCTTTATTGCGATGTTGCTAGCATTAATTGGTATGTGTACCGATCCATTTGGTGCAGTGATTTTAGTGGCTGCGACTATTGCACCTGTGGCTTATGAAAATGGTATTCATCCTATTCATTTCTGGATGATTGTATTGGTTGCATTTGAATTGGGTTATGTTACTCCACCAGTGGCGCTCAATCATCTATTGACGAGGTTGTCAGTAGGAGACGAAGAAGTCGCGGCGGCAGATCGCGAAGCCAAAGAAAAATATACCAGTTTCTATTATCGTTATGAACGCTGGTTATTACCGATCATGGTGTTATTCCCAGCTTTAATGATTGTGACCTTTGCGCCTTATATCTTTAAGATGTTTGGTTGGTATCATTAATTAGAATATCCATCTTATTCAAACATTAAAGCACCTTCGGGTGCTTTATTTATTGGAGGCTAGTAATCATGAGAATAATTAAACCATTATGCATAGATCAATTCATCATTAAAACTTCAGTTATCAGCCAATCACTTGCCTTACACCATCGAATATTTGATTAATATAAAAATAAGAGTTTAGTGACTTTTTAGGTCTTTATAAAATCGGCTTACCATGTACCAAGAAAAATGATAAAAGAGTGATTGTGTCTTTAGACTTTAAAGATAGAAGCGTAAGCGTTTTATCTAGGACATCACGTGAACGAGAAATAGAGGATAAAGATAATCGGGCAAGGAAGTTACCCGCCCAATTCTGAAATCTAAAGAAATTATTTTTGCTCGGAGAGCTGAGCTTCAAGTAACTTCACTTGTTCCTGTTTTAGCTTAATCAACGTATCGGCATCCTGATGTTGGGCTTTTAACGTTGATTGCTGTTCTTTAAGCTGAGCTTGAATATCATCAAGTTTAGCGACTTCCTCTTTTGCAAGAGAGGCTTGATCAGGAACGGGTGTTTTTAGAATTGATTCATCAATTAAAGCATGAGGCGCGGGCTCACTTTCCGCAGATGAATCGGCAGGAAAAGCGGGTTTTGTTTCTGGTTTGGATACAGGAGTCTGTGCTTCAACTGCCTGTGTGGTGGTTTGCACGGACTTAGTCTGACTTTCAGCAAAAAACCATTGTGCAGCAAAAAATAGCAACACAAGAATGCTGATTCCCCCAATAATGATCCATAACAAACGAGAGTTATGGCGTTGTTCTAACGTCATTGCTTAAGCCTTTTATTTTGAACGACGTGGTTTGAATTGTATCACTCCGACTTCATCAGCGACCGCTGGTACATCAGGCTCTTCAACATGAGTAGGGCGATTTTCACTATAGTCACATTCGATACATTCAATCCATTCGTCGTCGTTTGTGGTTAGCATGACAATCCGATCTGCGGCACCGCATTTTGGACATTTAGCACCTGCAATAAACCGACGTTTCATTTTGTCACTTCCTAACCACTTACGAACAATTTTGACGCTTAGTTTAAGCCGTTTTATGGTCGTTCGTCCAACCCTGATGACGTAATAATGCATCAATTTTTGGTTCACGACCACGGAAGTTGACAAACGCCTCTAAAGCCGTATCTTTGCCACCCACGGCGAGGATGGCTTCACGAAACTCATGCCCCGTTTTTGTGTTAAAAATGCCTTCTGACTCAAAGCGGTCAAATGCATCACTGGCAAGGACTTCAGCCCATTTATATGAGTAATATCCTGCCGCATAACCGCCTGCAAAAATATGGCTAAAACTGTTTTGAAAACGGTTATATGAAGTGGTTGGCAATACTGAAAATTGACTGCGAATGTCATCTAAAACAGACTGGATTTGTGTGCTGTTTAATGCAGGATTTTTGGAATGAATGGTTAAATCGAACAAAGCAAATTCAATTTGTCTAAGTGTCTGCATTCCAGATTGAAAGAAACGAGCATTTAACAATGCGCTGAGTAATTCTTCAGGTAATGCTTCTTTGGTTTCAATATGTTCACTGAGTACATCCAGACTTTCTTTATCCCATGTCCAAAACTCCATAAACTGGCTTGGTAGCTCTACTGCATCCCATGCTACTCCATGTGTTCCAGCAACAGAGATATTATCTACTTCAGTCAGCATGTGGTGTAAACCATGCCCGAATTCATGAAAGAGCGTATTTACTTCATCATGAGTAAGTAGCGCAGGCTGATTACCGACAGGCGGGGTAAAGTTACATACCATATAGCAAATCGGTTTTTGTAAGCCTTGTGTGGTTTGCATACGGGAACGGAAGCCGCTCATCCATGCACCGCCTCGTTTACCATTACGTGCATAGAGGTCGAAGTAGAATCCAGCGATGACTTTGCCTTGATCTTCGAGCTCATAATAATGAACATCAGGATGCCAGACGGGTGCTAGACGTTCAACAATCTGAACGCCGTACAAACGGTTAACGATCTGGAATAATCCCTGAATGATTTTAGGTGCAGGAAAATATGGTTTAAGGGTTTCTTGAGATAAATTAAACTGTTTCTGTTTAAGTTTTTCTGAATAATACCCACTATCCCAAGGCTGTAATTGCTCAATGCCATCCTGTTGAGCAATCGATTTAAGTTCCTCTATTTCCTTAAGTGCTGGGGCGCGAGCATGTTCAGCCAAATCAACCAGAAAGTCATGTACAGTTTTTACATCTGGGGCCATTTTGCTAGCGAGTGAATATTCGGCAAAATTATTAAAACCTAATAATGCTGCCATTTCTTGACGTAATTTTAGAATTTCTTCCATCACGCCAGTATTATCAAACTCTTTATGATCTGATTGATCCGACGCACGTGTCGTATAAGCTTTATATAGTTCTTCGCGTAAGCTGCGGTCATTAGCGTAAGTCATAATCGCTAAATAGGCAGGCATATCTAGTGTTGCGACGGGTTGGTCGAGTTCACGCTGTTGTCCGTATTGTTTTAACAACTCAATACTGCTTTGTGGTAAGCCATCTAATTGCTCTTGATTCAAAGGCTTAAAATAAGCTTGGGTTGCATCCAGAACATGATTGGAAAAATCAGAAGATAGTTGTGATAAGCGTGCCGAAATTTCTGCATAACGTTTTTTTGAATCACCTTCGAGTGCAACACCTGATAATTTAAAATCGCGTAAAGCTAGACGAATAGCACTTTGTTGGGCTGCGCTTAGAGCAGAAAATTGTGGACTGTCATGGATGTGTTGATAGGTCTGATAGAGTGCCGTGTGCTGACCCAGTTGAGTATAATATTCACTCAAAGCAGGCAGTAACGACTGATAAACTTCGCGGGTTTGAGCGTTATTCATCACGGCATTAAGATGAGACAAGACGCCCCATGATTCGCTCATATTATTTTCAAGCTCATCCATTTGTTCCAATACTTTCACTTGCTCGGAAAAATCAGTCGGAGCCTGTTTTAAGGCCTGTAGAAACTGTTGGCCTTGTGTAATATTTTTTTCGATGTCTTGCTTGAGTGTATCAAGCTGGATGTGATCAAAATGAGGAGCGGGAAGGGTTGCTTTCTGTAATGTCATTGTCGTAGCCATAATTTTTTAAACTTATGACTAGATGTAAGGGTTTAAAGCAAGGAAATCAAGTTGAGCTCAGGATTTATTAAAATGATTTCTTTTTAAATCCTTAGTCCATCTTATTCATTTAGATAAATCGTTATTCTGCACAAATCATGCAAAAAACCTATTCTATTTCATAATGCGATATTTTATATGGGTAACTAGGTCTGTACCCCTTTGTTCAAGTATCTCTAAATTAATAGGGGGCATATCCTCAAATAAACGTTGACCTTGACCCACAATGATTGGAACAACATGTAGCCATAATTCATCGATTAGACCCGCTCTCAGATATTGATTAACGGTACAGGCGCCTCCTGCAATAGCTACATCTTTTTCACCAGCAAGCTTTTTTGCCTTTTCCAATGCGCTATGTATTCCATCCGTCACAAAATGAAAAGTCGTTCCTCCCTGTAAAGAAAAATTTTCACGTGCTGTGTGGGTTAGTACAAAAACAGGAGCATGATAGGGCGGTTCCTCACCCCACCAGCCTTGCCATGTATTATATTCTGGTCCAGTTGGACCAAACATGTTACGACCCATAATAAATGCGCCCGCAGAGGTTAGACTGGCGATTTCATTCTTGTTTTGATCGGCTTGACCAAATAACCATTTGCATAAACTTTGGTGAATATTGGGTAATTCACCAAAAGGTTTATCTTCAGTCATATGGAGGCCTGCGACAAAACCATCAACAGATATACAAATACCGCATATGACTTTGCCCATATTCGCCTTCCTGAGGTCTATTTAAGTATCCAGTTTGCTTTTCGCATTGGATTTCTTACGTTTAGGTTTGGTTTTTTTCTTCACCTTTTCTGGTTTTGCCGTCACTGGTGCAGTTGCTTTCTTGCCCGATTTTTTGGCATAAGAACTCGGCTTATTTTTCGATTTCTCTTTCTTTCGTGAGGGTTGCTCATCAGGCTCAACGTGTGAATTAAACACATGTTCAGTGGTTTGAGCTTTGGCAGTCCGTGGTGCGCGACTACGAATGATTCGACCTGCATGAGTAATTTGCTGAATTAACTCAAAATCAATCTTGCGTTCTTCCAGATTTACAGCAGCGACTTTAATTTTGAGTTCATCACCTAAACCAAAAATCTGCCCACGATTTTGACCTACCAAACTTTGACTTGCTTGATCATAAAGGAAGAAATCATCACCTAAATGGCTGACATGAATCATACCATCTACATATAAATCCTTTAAGGTTACAAACAAGCCAAACTCAGTTACAGCACTGATAATACCAATAAACTCTTCGCCCAAATGCTGCTGCATATAATGACATTTTAACCATGACGTCACGCTACGTGACGCTTCATCAGCACGGCGTTCAGTTTTAGAGAAATGTTCTCCCGCATCATCGAGTGCTGCACCAGAAAGTGGATAAGGTTTTTGTTGCAAATGGGCCTTGATTGAACGATGTAAGAGTAAATCAGGGTAGCGACGAATAGGCGAGGTAAAATGTGTATACGCTTCATACGCCAAGCCATAATGCCCCGCATTTTTTGCGCCGTAAAAAGCTTGCATCATCGAGCGTAACAGCACCGCATGAATACTGGGTGCATCGATGCGATCTTTGGTTGCTTCGATCACACGCTGATAATCTGCCTGCGTTGGTAGATCAGGGAAAGGTAAGCCTAATAGTTTGACAAAGTCTTTCACTTTTTGAATACGAGAAAATTCAGGTGCTTCATGGACACGATAGAGCATTGGGATATCATGTTTTAAAGCGTATTCTGCTGCTGCGACATTGGCCAGTAACATACATTCTTCAATAAGCTTATGTGCTTCATTGCGTGTACGAGGCAAAATTTCCTTAATTCCGCCTAACTCATCAAACGTCATATAGGTTTCAATGGTTTCAAACTCCATCGCATGACGTTTTGCGCGTAATTCTTTAAGTGTTTGATAGAGTTGAAATAAGGTATTTAAAGATTTTTGAATGGATTTATCCGTAGGAACCGCATCGGTTTGACCATCAAAATATTGTCCGACCTGAGTATAAGTTAAACGTGCTTTGGAATGCATCACCGAAGGGTAAAATTCATAATCCATGACACGACCAGCGCGTGATAATTTTAGATCACAAACCATACACAAACGATCAACGTGCGGATTTAATGAGCAAAGTCCGTTAGAAAGAGCTTCTGGTAACATCGGTAGCACGAAATGCGGAAAATATACCGATGTACCGCGTTCCTGAGCTTCATCATCAAGTGGTTTCCCTAAACGCACATAATGACTGACATCGGCAATTGCCACTACCACACGATACCCGCCACCTGAACGTTTTTCAGCATAGACGGCATCATCAAAATCACGCGCATCTTCACCATCGATGGTCACTAACGGTAAATCACGCAAATCGATACGATCTGCAATATCTTTTTTAGAGGGTTCTTTAAAGCTTTCAGCCTCGGCGACTACTTCTTCAGGAAATTCATAAGGCAGGCCATATTCTAAAATGGTCTGAGGAATAATGATCTCGGTATCAGCTTTGTCTGCCATCGACTGAATGACATGGCCTGTTGCAAATTCTTCACGCGTTGGATAGTCATCAATCTCAATACGCAAATAATCGCCAACTTTGGCATTGGCATGCTCAATCAACTCTTTTTCTAAAGGAATTGGCTGATGTGCATTAGGCGCAGCGGGCTGAATATGAAATTCACCTTCATGTTCTGCTACCTTGCCAATTAATTGTTTGATGCGGTGCTGCATCACTTCAGTAATAAAGCCCCAGCCTTTGCCTTTACGGTCAACCGAAGTCTGACGAACTTTGACACGATCGCCATTAAATACCAAGCGTAACTCACGCTCAGGTAACAAGAGATCATTTTGACCATCGATATGGGCAGAGCCCAGACCTTTGTTATTAATATAAACGGTCGCTTCAAAAGTAGGCTGATCCCCAAGAAGCTGAAATTTAAAACCATCTTTGGCGATTTGACCATCACGAACCATCGCGCTTAAACGATGACTTAAGGCTTCTATACTTTTTTGATCTTTGATTTCAAAATGATCGACTAATTCGGCATGCGAGAGAGGCGTGTCGATTTGCTCGAGTGTCTTTAAAATAAGCGTCCGGCTAGGGATAGGATTTTCGTAACGCTCAGATTCTGCTTTCGCTTCAGGGTCTACCCAGTTTTTCATAATGTCTTTTGGCTTCATATTTGAAGATAAGTTTAGCATAGCTTATGCAGTAACATTCTGCACGATCATCATGACAAGTCTATGTTATTTATATTTAGATGCGTATAGCTCAAACATAGTCATTATATTAACAAGCTGTAAAGACTAAATCATTCGACAGAGTACAATTTTGTTTAAAAAATAGTTGATTGGATAAAAAACTAAGAAAAATTAGATGTGATGACTTGCAGTTCATAGGCTAAGTTTGTATTATGGCGGCTCGTTACGGTGAGATGGGTGAGTGGCTTAAACCACATCCCTGCTAAGGATGCGTACGGGTAACTGTACCGAGGGTTCGAATCCCTCTCTCACCGCCACTTTACTTAATGCGCTCATAGCTCAGCTGGATAGAGCACTTGGCTACGAACTAAGGGGTCGGGAGTTCGAATCTCTCTGAGCGCACCAAGTAAAACATGGCAAAAGTAACGAAGGCCAGATTAATGGCACACAAGTAATGCGCTCATAGCTCAGCTGGATAGAGCACTTGGCTACGAACTAAGGGGTCGGGAGTTCGAATCTCTCTGAGCGCACCAACTTGAACAATTAACCGCTTAAATGCGGTTTTTTTGTTTATAATATCTATAAAATGTATACCTTATTTATTTCATGCCATTGATTAAATTTCTATTTATAACCCTGTCTATCTGCTTTGTGAGTTTTATTGCTTATAAAGTCTGGCAGCCGTCTCAGGCTCAATACGAAGATTATCGCGCATTATTATGCTTGGTGATTCAACAGAATGACTTAAAAGAAAAAGATCAAATTTTCAAAGAAATGGCGAAGGTGCAAAAACATTCTTATCCAGACTATGCATTACATAAGCCTGCCTTTAAAGAACGATTTGCCCAAAAGGTCTTTTCGCAGTTTCAAGATTTAAAACGAGCCGAGCAGCAACAAGCGCGAAAGTCTTTAACGGTCTGTGAAAATTTACTCTTGTGGTGATTTTAGGGCGAGGATAGTCGAGTCTTACATTCGTTAAGAATAATAATATCAATATGTGATCTTGCTGTATATTGAAGCTAAAAAACAAGGAAATAAAAAATGACGCCTCCAGTTTTACATACGATCATCATGTATGCCAAAGATATGCAGCGGCTGGCAAAGTTTTATCAAACGTATTTTGCATTTGAAGGTGATGATTATAGTAAAGAGGGATTAATCGAATTAAACTCACCCGATCAGGGCATTACCATTTTAATTCATCAGGCGGCAAAAAGCGTAAAAACTGGTCAGGCGAATATTAAATTGGTATTTTCAGTCGAAGATATTGCTTCATTCAAGTCGCTGTGTTTATCCAAAGGGCTTATTTTTGGCGCAATACATCAGGCTAATGGTTATCAATTTGCAAATGCTAAAGATACTGAAGGTAATTCGGTTTCAATTTCCAGTCGAATATTTCGAAAGAATGCATCTATAACATTATAAATGTAAAAAAAGTTACTTTTATTACGTATTTCATATATACAGTATGTATATAAATCTTTGTAATACATTTAAATAATGTTGAAGTTGGCACATTGTTTTAGCAAAAAAATAAGCAAATTAAATCTTTAATGATTTAAACCTGTATAACGTACTCGACATTGGATTGAACATGATAGAAGCGGAACTTCCTCAAAATGAAGCGGGGCGAATATATGCACTGAATGGGTATCAAATCTTGGATACCATGGCTGAACAGGGGCTAGATGATCTGGTTCAACTTGCATCAAGAATCTGTGAAGCCCCAGTTTCTATTATCAGTCTGATTGATGAAAATCGTAGTTGGTTTAAGTCTTCTTATGGCGTGCCTCGTGGCGAAGTTGAACGTAAATATAGTATTTGTAGCCACGCAATTTTACAAAAAGATATCTTTGTGATTGAAGATACCTTATTGGATGAACGTTTTCATGACAATCCTGCGGTACGTGGAGATTTGAGTATTCGTTTCTATGCGGGTGCGCCACTGACCACTTGCGATGGTTTTAATCTGGGAACCTTATGTGTCTTGGATTCCAAACCCCGTCAGTTAAGTGAGCATCAGTATCAGGCCCTTTCTGTTCTGGCAACACAAGTCGTGCAGCAGTTTGAATTACGCAAATCTAATCTGGAAATATTGAGAAAAAATAAAGAATTGCAGTATTTAAATGAGTCTAAGGATAAGTTCTTTTCGATTATTGCTCATGATTTACGGGCACCGTTTCATGGTATTTTAGGTTTTTCTGATGTACTTGAAACTGAAATTGAAACACTGGATGAACAAAGTATTCGAGATATTGCTGGATATTTACGTAGTACAGCCCAAGCAACTTTCAAGCTGCTGGAAAATCTGCTGCAATGGGCGATGTCAGAAGGTGGCGCCATTGTTTATCAACCACAGTCCGTCAATATTGCAGAATTAATGTCAGATGTATGTGAAATTCTTCAGGCAATTGCCCAAAAAAAGAATATTCAGATCGAATGTGACATAGAAGAGGGTTTGCATTGTTACGTTGATTTGAACATGATGCTGTCCGTGCTACAGAATTTGATATCAAACGCATTAAAATTTACTCCAAATGGAGGGCAGATCTACTTATCTGCGAGGAAGCAGCAAGAACAAGTCGAAATTACAGTGCGTGATACAGGCATTGGTATGTCTGATGAAGCTTTCAAAAATTTTAATTCGAGACAGCAAATTCGCAGTGAAAAAGGCACAGAAGGTGAAAAAGGGTCAGGTCTAGGGTTATTATTGTGCTTACAGTTTATTGAAAAAAATCAGGGTGATTTGACTGTAAAAACAGAAAAAGGAGCAGGAACCACTTTTGTTATCCATTTTTCTACCCAGCAGTCTCATCGTTCACAGTTAATAAATGTAGACTATAAAATGATTGGTGAAGAATATTTATAAAATTGAAGATGATGTAACAACAGATGTCTAATAACTAAACGGTTGATGATCGTTTTGTGAAAAAGATATTATCAATGGCAAAAAAACGCGTATAATGCGCTCCATCAAGTACGCGCTCATAGCTCAGCTGGATAGAGCACTTGGCTACGAACTAAGGGGTCGGGAGTTCGAATCTCTCTGAGCGCACCAACTTGAACTCAATATGAGTTAAATTAAACCACTTTTTAAGTGGTTTTTTTGTGTCTATCATAAATAACTTTTCTTACAGCATTATTTCATTTTTTCCTTAATCTTCAGACTAAACACGGCATTGCCGCCTGCTGCTGGTAACATATCATGGTAGGGCAAACTACGCATTGCACGCAATAAAAACGGAGCTTTTTCATCAATCTTGGCGGCACTGGTCATTTTAAATAGAGTTCCATTGCTCTGCGGTAGTAATTGCATCTCTCCTTTGACAAAACGAAGATCGCCACCAATGGCACTATACTGTGATTGAGTGGAATCAATATTAAAGCGCATTTTAAAATTAAACGGAATGTTAATCACTCCTAATCCCACAGAAACCCGAAAATTCGCATCTTGCTGTTGTGGTGTAGCAGAGGTCAATTCTACTTTTTTAATTTGTCGTGGAAACAGGGTTTGAAAAGAGGCGGGATTCAGCCAGTTTTGTAATTGTTGTGGTGTTTTTGCGTAGTACTGATAGGTCGTGGTAAAACGCATAGTTTCACGACCATGGGGATAAGGCACAGTAGATGATGGTTGAATAAAAGATACTGGATAACCAGTACTTCGGCTCAGATCATTTATTTTTCTGATTTGATTGCTGTTAAGCTGCAAAGGTGGTACTTGCCCCGCTTCGAGAACAGTGGCCTGAGTTTTCATCCATTTGCGTTTTAAGGATTCCAATATAAAAGCATTACTACCGATCGGAATACCAAGCTTCGCATCAGGAACAGCAGATAAAATCTTGCGAAGTAAAAAACCATTAATCTGATTTAGATCACCCCATTGGGTTAAGGTAATCAGGGTTTTTTGTGGCCCCAGATTGAACCATTCAAATTTTCCGATCCCATAGGGTACAGGTGCATCGGTAATTAAACTGGCGACACTGTTAGTACCCACTTGGTGCTGCATGGAGATATCTTCATTGAAATTTAAGACTGGAATGGGCGTTGGAATTTGAACTTTGTACTTGACCCGAGTGATACTGCCACTTTTTTCTTCAATTTTTGCAGACTTTAGCGTAGGAAATAACCCGACATAATGGCTATAGTCCGTCAATACTTTAGCAACTTCTTGTGTGCTTACTGGAACCACAATCGCTGCACTGACAAATTGTACATTTGGTTGAGGATTTTTCTTTTGAGTAGGTACATTGGTTTTAGTGTAGGGATGGGCATAGATCACAATATTATTTTGAGCAAAATTGGCCAGTTGTTGTGGATCCTGTTGAAATACTGCAAGACTGCTAGGAATGTTCTCATTCCATGTGAAAAATTGGGCAGAACTGGAACTACTATAAGTTAAAAAACTAACAAAAATGCCGCATCCATAGGCAAATTGGCGCATAACATCCTCGCATGGTGTCATTGTTTTGATTCAGCCTTATGTGTTTAAGGGGTTTTAAGGCTAAAAAAAAGCCATTTTATGTAAATCACGATGAAATACAATCGTGTTAAATTCTTAATGAATTGTAGTTATCCCCTAAATAAAACCATAGAACTGGTGTAGTATTTTGAACGTAATTCATCGCTTATATTGAACATCTTATGTCAGAACTCCAACCTGCTATTTCACTGCGTTATCAACTTAATTTAGAAGAATCTCAAGATGGTTTTGCACTTGCGACATTTGGAAAAAAACAATTTACCCGCTTTATTACGCCCGTAATAAGTATTGCCATTATCATTTGGGGGTTTTATTTAGGTGTGGCTGGGGTGGGGCGTTATTATGTCGCACTAGGTGCCTTTTTTTTGGTGATGCAAATTTTAATGCGTTACTGGTTTTTACCGATGATGTTTAAACGTCAGTTTGTAAAATATCAGTTTGGTAAAAGTGAACAAGGTATTGATCTATATCAAGATCGTATGGAACTTTATGCGACTGGCCGCAAACAACAATTCGCGTATAGTGAAGTGGTTAATTTTGCCAAAGGTAAATTGACTTATATGATCGAACTGAAAAATCGTACTGTGATTATTGTCCCGAAACGTGCTTTTAGTGACAGCACACAACAAACTCAGTTTGAAAATACTTTTAAAAAATAATCAACACGCAATATTATGAAAAGGGAGATCTTATGAACGCACGTCCATCAAAAATTATTTGTGTGGGTAGAAGTTATGCCGAGCATGCTAAAGAATTGGGTAATGCCATTCCTGATCGCCCTGTTTTATTTATTAAGCCGCCAAGTAGCTTGATTGGTTTGCAGGATGGAATTGAATGGAATTCAGCCCATGGCAGTTGTCATTTTGAATGCGAACTGACCTTGCGTATAGATCATCCCCTTAAAAATGAAACCGATCCAGAAAAAGCATTGGCTGCAATTGGTGCTGTGACCATAGGGCTGGATTTGACCTTGCGTGATCTACAGACTGAATTGAAAAATAAAGGTCAACCGTGGGAACGTGCCAAAGCTTTCGATGGAGCTTGTGTTTTAGCAGATTGGGTTGATGTCGGTGAAATTGAAGATTGGAAACATGTGACCTATAGTTTTTATATCAATGATCAAGTTCGCCAACAAGGCGATACTGCGTATCTGCTATTAAGTATTGGTGAATATCTGTGTGATATGAGTCAGGCATTTAGTATTGAAGCAGGAGATGTAGTGATGACGGGAACCCCTGCTGGCGTTGGGCCATTGCAGCGTGGCGATCAACTCAAAATGATATTAAATGGTAAAACCCAGCAGTTTATCTGGGAAACTTTTGTCAAAGCTTAAATTTTGGATCAATGAATAGCCTGTAATTCAATTGAAGCAGGCTTTTTATGATCTAAAGGTAATTCGAGATTTCAATCAGGTTTTGATCAGGATCACGAATATATACAGATAAAATACTACCCAAAGCTCCTGTACGCAGTATAGGCCCTTGTTCAATGTGGATATGTTGCTGATCTAGATGCTGAACGATTTCTTCCAATGGCGTTTGGCTAATAAAGCAAAGATCTGCAGAGCCTGCGGTGGGAAAAGCGGCTTTGGGTTCAAATTCATGCCCCGTCTGGTGCAAATTGATTTTTTGAGATCCAAACATAAGTGCCTTTCGATTCTCTCCAAATTCAACTACTTCGAAATTTAACACGCGTTGGTAAAAAACACAGGTTGCTTCAATATCTGCAACTGTAAGCACAAGATGATCAAGATGGGAGATTTTCATAAAACTGCGTCCTATCGTTGAGCTTACGTTGCAGCAAAAGTTTGGGGAGGTTTGGGTGCGGTGATGACGATGACTATTGCTGTCGCTACAAGTGCTAAGGTCAAGTACACAACGGCATGCCATCCACCATATTCCCAGAACCAACCGCCCGCTGAACCGATAATACTTGAACCTAAATAATAAAATAACAGATACAGTGCAGTTGCATGTCCTTTGGCTTGTTTAGCTTCTAGGCCAACATTGCTACTAGCAATAGAATGAGCAATAAAATAGCCTGTGGTAATTGCAGCAATTCCGATAATAATCGCAAATAAACCCGCATTGAGGGTCATTAAGATACCACCAAGCATAAAAGCGAAACCCATTAGCATTGCTATTTTTCGACCAAATTTATCGACCAGTGAACCTGCTAAAGAGGAGGAAATCATACCGAGGCTATAAGAGAGAAAAATGAGACTAATTTGTGTTTGAGTTAATTGATAAGGTGCAGCAGCCAAGCGAAAAGTCACATAGTTAAATAAGGTGA
The DNA here is from genome assembly GCF_016624705.1 of Acinetobacter sp. S40. Lineage (NCBI taxonomy): Bacteria > Pseudomonadati > Pseudomonadota > Gammaproteobacteria > Moraxellales > Moraxellaceae > Acinetobacter > Acinetobacter sp. S40. Next base: position 24,065 of record NZ_JACVTU010000010.1, on the reverse strand, counting down.
CAAAAATACTGGTGATTAGAAAACCAATTGTATAAATACGAATTAATCTTGGATTTTTTAAGTGATTTTTCCATGCCGATAAATGAAACTGAAGCTGTATGCCTTTTTGTGCAATAAAATTTTGGGATTTAGGTAATAACCATAAAAAACCTAAAGCACAAATTAGACAGATTCCACCTAATACGCCTAATGCTACACGCCATGAGAAATACTGCGTGAGTAAACCCATTCCCACACGACCCATCATGCCACCAAATGCAGTCCCTGCAATATAGAGCCCCATGGTTTTACCCAAATGAGCGGGATGAATTTCTTCGGCAATCCACGCCATCGCAACCGCGGGAACTCCACCGATTACAAAACCTTGCACAGCACGCGCAATGAGCAAAACATGCCAATCAGGCGAAAAACCACACAAAATATTAAGCAGCGCAGCTAGACCCATTGAGACAAACATGAGCCCTTTACGGCCAAGTGCCTGAGAGAATGCACTGGATAAAACGATAGAAAAAGCCAGCAAGCCCGTAGTCAGTGATAGGGCAAGTGCGCTGGTTCCTGGGCTGATATGAAATGTATGGGTGAATTCGGGCAGCAGCGGTTGCACACAATAAATCATGGAGAAGCTAGCAAAACCTAATAAGAAAAGTGCAAGACCTGCTTTAAAGTAAGCCGATGTTCCACGGCTAATCCAGTGTTCGGCATTTGCTGCATGGATGACTTGAGATGAATCAATACCGCCGTCAGACTCGCTTGCTGTTGAAGGAATCGTCATGAAATAAACCAGAGTTTAAAAAAATAAGAAGAGAGTGTGTTGGCAGTGCTTGCCTAGCTGCCAACGTGATTAGATTAGCAATCTCACTACTATTTGTCTAATATATATAGATATCAATCTCTATATGTTTTATATATGGAACTACGTCATATTCGTTATTTTTTGGTGGTTGCCGAAGAAAAAAGTTTTACTCGGGCAGCACAACGTCTGGGAATCAGTCAGCCGCCACTTAGTATGCAAATTAAAAATCTGGAAGATGAAATTGGCACGGAGCTTTTTTACCGTTCAGCGCATGGCGCAGAATTAACTGCCGCAGGACAAGTTTTTTTGAATGCGGTACAACCGATTCAGCAACGAGTCGACGATGCCGTTAGTTTGGCACAACAAATGGCAAATGGTGAATTGGGACAATTGCGGCTTGGTTTTACTGGTACGGCAATGCTTAATCCCGTTTTACCGCATAGTATTCGTTTGTTTCAGCAGCAGTATCCCCAAGTTCAACTCCGATTAGAAGAAGGAAATTCCTTGGTTTTAATTGACCGCTTACTGAATGATCAACTGGATATCGCTTTGATTCGTCCCCCGCAGCATATTCCTGCTGACATTCACATGCAGACTTTAATGTATGAGCCGCTGGTGGTGGTTATGCCCTTGGAACGGCAGATCGATCAACAACAGGAAATTCAACTTAAAGTATTAAAAGATGAAAACTTCATTATGGCAGCACATTCGGTCAGTGCAGGTCTACTTGATGCTGTATTGGCAGCGTGTCGTAGTCATGGACTAGAACCCAAAATTGGACAAAGCGCACCGCAAATTGTCTCTATCGTTTCGCTAGTGGCAGCAAATTTGGGGGTATCGTTGGTTCCAACCTCAGCCATGCAATTGGGGATTAAAGACGTACAATATTTAAATGTAGCTGAGCCTAAACCTGTGGTTGGCTTTTCTCTTGCTTATCGACGAAATACGCATTCACAAGCTGCCATTAATTTTTCGAGTTTAATTCAGTCATTGGTAAAAACCATCGATTGAATTTAGGGGGCAGAAAACGTTTTTCTGAATTGATCGGGTGTGAGTCCCATCCAACGTTTAAATAAATTGATAAAAGCCGTAGCGCTAGCATAGCCTAAATCCAGTGCAATACTTTCCACAGTATGTCCTTGTTCAAGTAACGGCAAGGCTTGCATAATGCGTAGACGCTGACGCCATTCATGCAAAGACATTCCAAGTTCACTCTGACTATATCGTGCCAATGTTCGCTCACTGGTATTCATTTGCTTTGCCAGTTCAGCCTGTGAACGATGATCTGATGGATTTTGCTTTAAATATTCAAGTAGGGGTTCAAGTAAATAATGCGAGCTGGACGGCAAATAGCTTCCAATAACTTGAGCATGCTGAAGTTGATCCAGTAATACATGCAATAAGCGCAAATGTTCATCAGGATTTATTTCAGCCGATAGCGTAGTTTTAAGATGTTCCATCATGGCAGGAACCAATGCAGAACTAAGTAAAATTCCTGCATGTTTTGGCATTTCCTGACACAAGGATTCATGAATATACACGGTACAGTGCGTTACTTTTGTCCGATTTAGGCCACTGTGTTTTAAGTGTGGTGGTAACCACAAACCATAAGGTGGTGGGGTTAAATAATGAATTGAGTCGACATTTACCTCTAAAACACCATGGTAAGCATAAATAAACTCTCCCCATGCATGCTTATGTTGAGGATAAATAGTCTGTGCCGGTGCATCTCTGATCTGGTACCAGAGCGGCGCGGGAATATCATTACAAGCCGGAATTTCTAAAAAGTTTTTAATAAGATGAGCATTTTTCTTCATATCTTGATTTGAGTTTTATTGCCTGCATTCGATGATGAATTGTCTTATTTGGACTATATCACTTAAATAAGTCAGCGCTATAGTTGTTTTGTCTATTTAACAAAGGAAGATACGGTGAATGATCGGAAGGCACTGGATGCACGAGCATCTGGTTTGATGGTGGTTTTATGTATGATTTGGGGCTTACAGCAAGTAATCTTAAAAATGGCAGCCCCTGATATTTCACCAATCATGCAAATCGGGTTACGTTCGGGGTTGGCCGCAATATTGGTTTTGCCGCTTTTATATCGTGAGAAGAATCGACAGCTTTTGGCCAGACCTTATTTACGTTCGGGTCTGTTGGTTGCTTTTTTCTTTGCCTTTGAGTTCTTCCTTTTGGCAGAAGCCATTCGACATACGTATGCATCACACACTGTAGTATTACTTTATACCGCCCCTATTTTTGTAGCTTTGGGGCTGCACTGGAAATTGCCTGCAGAACGACTAAGTGCACTGCAATGGCTTGGTATAGCTATCGCTTTTGGTGGGATAATCTTTACATTTATTCGACCTCAGAGTGTTCATGAAATTGGAGCAAACTCAATTTTATGGGGCGATTGTCTCGCACTCATGGCTGCTATCGCTTGGGCTGCGACCACGATTTCTATACGTTTAACACCTTTATCCCAAGCACCTGCTACACAGACTATGTTCTATCAAATGTTTGGTGGCTTTGTATTGCTCATGATTGCTGCATGGACCACAGGGCAAACCGAAATTCACTGGAGCAAACTGACAATTGGTAGTCTGGCATTTCACACTTTCGTTGTTTCTTTTGCTAGTTTTTTAGTGTGGTTTTGGTTATTAAGGACTTATCTGGCATCACGACTTGGTGTTTTTTCGTTCCTTACCCCAATTTTTGGTATGGGATTTGGTGTGTATTTTTTAGATGAAAAGCTTGAGATTAATTTCGTGCTTGGAACAGCTTTGGTACTGATAGGCGTTATTGTGGTCAGTTTGCCGGGTTGGATACAATCGAGACGGATTAAAATCTGTAGATACCGCTAATTAAGCGGTATCTACAAAATATCACTTATCTTCAAATATTGTAGAGAGTGGGATGGCCAATTTCGCTGCCAGATAATCATCTGATTCAATCAGTGCAGGACCAAGTTTTTGCATCCATTCATCATCTGGGTGAATATTCCCTACATCTTGGCGGCGTGGTAATGGAAAAGGCAGCGCTGTAAAAAATGACCAAAAATCGACTTGTGATAAATTTCTGACCAGTACATATTCATCTTTATCCGTACGCTTGATCAGATTCTGCTTTTCTAACATTTCTACATAACCTGGCCAGCGTCCAATTTCACCGCGTCCCATTACATCTAGTGCTTCGAGATCTGTCACACTTTCACCCAATTTTTGTTTTTTATAAAACAGCTCCAGCACATCTAGTAGCATGAGAACAGGGTGGCGTGTCTGGACTTTTTCTGAATGAAAGGCGGTTAGCGCGTAGCTGACTTCAACGCCAAGTAACACTATATTCCATGATAGAAAAATCCATAATAGAAAAATTGGAATGGCAGCAAATGCACCATACACCAATTCATAGCTGGTAAAGTTTGCCATTACAAAACTAAAAATATTTTTGAGTAACTCAAATAACGTGGCACTAAAACACGCTGCGATAGCAGAAGCGTAAAGTGGAACTGTCCGATTAGGAATGGTCCAATATAAAAAGAAAAACCCGACAATAGTTAAAGCAAAGGAAATTAGCCATAAAATGAAAGCACCATTTAACTCATAACCTGCAAAATTATTACTGAGAATACTCATGGATGCGACAGTTGAAGACAGTACAAAAGCACTACCTAAAATAATTGGCCCTAATGAAATAATGGTCCAATAACGCATAAAACCAATGATACCGCCGCGTGTCTCACGAACACGCCAGATCCGGTTAAAGGCTGTTTCAATGGTGCTAAGCATCATTACGGTAGTAACAAACAGAAATAAAATACCAATGACTGTCAGATTGCTAGATTTATCAGTAAATGAATTTAAAATTCGGTCAAAAGCAATGGTGCTTTTGGGTAAAAAATTACTATAAATAAGCTGTTGTAGTTGTTGTCTGGCTGGTTCAAGTGCCCGAATGGAGGAAATGATAACTAAAAAAACAGTTAGCATGGGAACTACAGCAAACAACGTCGTATAGGTGAGTGCCCCTGCATGTTCTCGACACCGATCAGCCTCAAAACGACGAAGTACAAACAGTACAAACTGAAACCATGTTTTATCGTAAAAAGGTAACTTTTTTAAAAAACTCAGCATAAAAATAAAGTCTCATTTTTTTGATCTTTTTAGGTTTTCCACATAAAGCTTAACCAAAAAAAGATTTAAATATCGTATAGTTTTGTTTTTAGTAAATCTGTTTAAAAATATGCAGCCTTATATTCTTGTCCTTTATTACAGTAAATATGGTTCAACCAGAGATATGGCACATTTAATTGCCAATGGAATTGAAGCCACAGGGATGAATGTGAAAATTAGAACATTACCACAACTGGCCACTGTGGTCACTGAAGCACAGCCAAGTATTCCATTAGAGGGCGATATTTATTGTACGCTGGATGATCTAGCCCATTGTTGCGGTTTAGCACTGGGTTCACCGACCCGTTTTGGTAATATGGCCAGTGAAATGAAATATTTTTGGGATCAAACAACAAGTCTCTGGCTCAATGGAGCATTACACGGCAAACCCGCTTGTGTGTTTACTGCATCAGGTTCTATGCATGGTGGACAGGAAAGCACCTTACTCACCATGCTGCCACCTTTATTTCATCATGGTATGCTGATTTTAGGCTTGCCGAATTCGATCCCTGCATTATCTAATACTAAAACTGGCGGTACGCCTTATGGTGCCAGTCATGTAAGTGGCCCAAGGCATGATCAGGAACTTAGTCAGGATGAAAAAATATTATGCGAAGCAATGGGCAAACGTTTAGGCGAAGTGGCGCTTAAACTGCTTTGAATACGCTACAGCGCGATTGGAATATACCAATCCAATCGCTAATTTAAACAATGATTTAAATAGGATAAGCGAACCTAATCAAATTATTGTTTAAAGCGATAGCCGCATTTGAGGCATTTATAATCCTGAAAAATATTTTTATCGATTATAACACCCGCTTTTTTACCAAAACGGTTACCTAGAAAGCCACCAGTGATACCGACACTAATTGCACCAACAAAGGTCCCCACTGTGCCCCCTAAAATTACGCCTAAAGGACCCGCTACAGTTCCAATTGCAGCGCCAATGGACGCACCTGAGGCTGCACCACCTACCGTTCCAGCGGCAGCACCTGCTGAGGTTAAAAGTACGCCACCCGCCTTCTGCAAAACTTGTTCGTGATCACGTTTTTCAAGATCAGTTGAACCACATTTAGGGCAGACCACTGTTGTTTCTGTTTCCTGTTGCGCTTTACCCATATCGTGTAACATCCTATTTTTCTTAAAATCATTTTAGCTGAAACAAAACATAATAGTTTAGCGCAGTTGTAAAGGGAGCAATGAAAATAGCAGGAAAATAGAATAAACGCCTAAAATAGTTGATGGGTGAGTTATACAGATATAAAAAAAGCGCTGTAGCGCGCTTTTATGTCAACATGATTATTCTGACCGAATTATTCTTTAATAAAAGTGACTTTACCATCAGTTAAAGATTGGACACGCGCTAGAGATTCAACACGATAGCCTTTTTCGATCAATAGGTCACGACCTGATTGAAACGATTTTTCAATCACAATCCCGACACCTACAATTTCAGCTTGTGCCTGCTGAATTAAATCAATAAGACCTAATGCAGCTTGACCATTTGCCAAAAAGTCATCAATTACCAAAGCTTTGTCACTTGCATTGATATGCTTGTTGGAAATAGCAATAGTGCTTTCAGTTTGTTTAGTAAATGAAAATACCTTGGCGCGATATAAATCATCTTTGAGCGTAAGTGACTGATATTTACGTGCAAAAATGACAGGAACACCCAATTCAAGACCGGTCATAATGGCAGGCGCAATCCCAGATGCCTCAATGGTAATAATCTTGGTGATGCCTGCATCTTTGAAGCGAGCAGCAAACTCTTTACCAATTTTCTGCATCAGTACAGGGTCGATTTGGTGGTTTAAGAAAGCGTCGACTTTCAAAACTTGATCAGATAGAACGATACCTTCAGTTAAGATTTTCTGTTCTAGTGCATGCACGGGAGAATCCTCTAGGGCGGATGCCTTTTCAGCAAAAGCGTATTTTAAAAAGCATCCAAAAAAATGCAAGCCAAAATCGACAATTCTTAATTAGTTTTACCAGAATAACCTGTTAAGAGCAGTCCATACGAAGTTTTTTCATCAACATGACTGACTTTCACTGGCAAATAATCCAGTTTAGGTGCTAACCAGAATGTGGTATTACGATCAGGTTTGTTGTCGTATTGAATAATCACTTTAATGGTATTAAATGAGCCATAGGGTGTTTTTACGGTTTCTGTCCCTTGTTTCACAAAACGTCGGGTATCAATTCCTTTAGCATCCGCAATTGGATAAGTGGCCTTTATGCCATTTCCCTTTAAATCTTCACGGATTTGCAACTCAGCATTTAATTCATCCAGTACGCCAGATTTCCAAGCAAATGAACGTTTTTTATCGTCCTTTTGAGTATTAATGGTTTTGCTGGACGGGTTGAAATGAATACTCATGCTATTGGTATGAACCAGAACTTTACTGTTCCGATTAAACTGCTGCGAGTTAATCTGACCATTGCTAAAGCTAAATTTACTGATTTCACTTGCTGAGGCAATCACACCCGCTTTGGCAGAAAAATCATAAGTCCAGTTATTGCCCTGTTGGCTTAAGATACGCGTACCTGAGCCCATATTTTTGCCATTATAGGAAAATTGATAACTGGCCTGAAAAGGACTCATGGCCAGCGCATGACTCGAAAAACCTGTAAATAACAGGGCAGTGGTCAGGCTAGCTGCCAAAGTCATGGTTTTCGTTACATGAAGTACCATAAGAAAGTTCCTGATGTCATAAATGAAATAATAAAAAATTTTCAATCACTCAAGATAGTATTACATTTCGCCATGGAGAAAAATGCAGTATTTCAGTGTGCAATGTTTCATTATGTTGATATTTAATGTCTTTATGAATGCTTTATTTTTAGCTTATTCATCTTTTTGCCGTATAGGCGTGACAGTGGTTTCTGCTAGCTCCAATTCCTCTTCGGCTAAATCATCGTCATTTTGGGATTTGTTGAAAAGGGCCATTAAATTGACATTCCCTAATACCACAAGTTCTGCTTCTTTAAGCTGCGCATGGTTGACATGCACTTTGGAAAGCGCATCGATCACACTGCGACTTTTGCCTAACCAGCGATTTAGATCAAGAAATAGAAGTTCATCATTGACCTTAACGACCTCGAAGCGTTCAAGAATCGGGCCTAACGGATCTTTACGTAATATCTTGTGATAGAAAAAAACATAGGCATTAAATCCTATTTTTTGTAAAGCATTTTTAAATTTGGCCTCAACAACTTGTGTATCACTAATTTGTTCAAAGACCAAAAGTTGAATATCTTTATTCAGTTCCATCTGAATTAATTTTAAATCTACAGAAAGGGTCGTATTTAAGCCTTTAAAATTTAAAGTGGCGTATAAACGTAGCCAGCCATCATAGACATCTGCATGCAGATCATCCAAAAAGCTGAGATTATCTGTCACATAGCGTTTAAAGGTTGCATTTAAAAATACTTGCGAAACTGGAATTTCACGTTCTTCTTCAATAAATTCTCCAGCTTTTTCATAAGCCCGGCGCAAGTGTTTAGAGATAGATGACAGTAATGTTGGCATAAAGGCTGTCCAAAAAATAGCTGTTTTGTTCGATTGCAAAATTACAATCTTTTTTAAAACATGAAAAAAAAATAAGTTTATTTGTTGCAGTTTAGCAAAATTAATTGCTACATTTTTAAAACTTCAAACCTTGTTGTTATTAGCTTTGAAGTTGGTCACGCTTTTATTTGAAAATGAATAATAGTTTTATTTTATCCTGTTTTCACAGGTGGGGATGCAACATTTTGTTAGTTGAACACAATGTTTAAAAAAAATGTAGAGTATTTTCCAGTGATTCGACACTGGTGGCAGGATTTTATTTTATTGAGTGCGGTGGCAATTGCAATTGTACTGCATGTACTAATTTTGCTCATTCATTTTGCGATGCCAACACCTTCAGATACTGCGACCAAAGAGATTGCTATCGCGATTCGTCCAAGCACAGATAAAATAGAACATGCTGACTTTCTGGCTCAATCGAATCAAAAAGGTTCTGGACAATTTCATGATTCACATCGAATGTCGAGTGATATGCCTAAAGCGATGCCTGATCAAAGTTCCGGAGAATCTCAGACTCAAACACTTGACCATATTCAGCAAAGACGTGAGCTTAAATTTGAAGAAAAAGTGCTGATGACGGTATTAAGCTGGCAAAAACAGGCTGAAGAAAATCAGCGTAAAAAAGCACAAGATGATTTACAAAGTCAGTTTCAAGCCAAAGCTGCAATGGTGGCCAGTATTGAAGCGCAATATTTACAGCGTCAGCAAAATTTTAGCCGGCAACAACGGATTAAGACAGTAGATGGCATTCAAGCTAAGCAAGATGCTTCTGCTGCTTATTTGAATAAGTTCCGTGAAAAAGTGGAGTTGTATGGCAATCGCTACTATCCCGATGAGGCAAAACGTCAAAATTTGGCAGGTGAAGTCAGATTGATGGTTGTTTTAAACGCGCAGGGGGGAATACGTGCCATTCGTTTAATTGAAAGTTCAGGCCATACTTTGTTAGATGAGGCTGCAAAAGCATCGGTACGTCGTGGCGCTCCATTTGGCCGTTTTGATGCATCCATGAAAGAAATTTCTGAGTTGCGAATTATTCGTACATGGAAATTTAACCCTGCTCAAGCAGAGTTTGAAGTTCGCTAGCTGATTAAGCTTATATCAATAAAAATTATAAAGATAATTCATTATTGTTAATTGAATAAATAATGAAAACAATTATCATTAACTGTTATTTTTTGTTAACAATTTTTAGCCGTCTGTTTTTCTGTTTTTTTAATTAATTGCGCGTTATTTCCGTGCCTCTAGGGATTTGTTCTTATGCTTTATCCAAATTTTAGAACGTTTAAAGTTCGTCCTCTTGTTGTTGCCATGAGCTTGCTTGCGTCACCATTGATTTATGCTGAAGATCAGGCTGAAACAACTGAATTACAGCAATTGTCGAAAATTACAGTTCAGGCTGAGAATGCGAATGGTGTTACCGAAGGAAGTGGGAGCTATACAGCTAAAAGTACAAATACCTCGACTAAATTGAATTTATCTATTAGAGAAACTCCACAAACAGTTAAAGTTTATACTCGTGAATATCTGGATGATCGCAGGATCGATTCATTTCAACAGTTATTAGATAATATTACGGGTGTTTCGACCACTCGTACTGATGAAAGACAGAGAGCCTACGCTCGCGGGTTTGAGCTTGATTACTACCTGATTGATGGAATGCCAAGCACTTTAACTTTAGGTGATGGAGATCCTGATTTAAGTATTTTTGATCGAGTAGAGGTCGTAAAAGGGGCAAATGGTTTAATGACGGGTGCAGGGAATCCTGCAATCGGTTTAAACATGATTCGCAAGCATGCGAATGCTAAAGAACTTACAGCAAATGTAACTGCAACGGCAGGTTCTTGGAATACCTTTGAGAGTACAGCAGATATTTCTACACCGCTTAATGCTGATGGTTCATTAAGAGGAAGAGTGTTTCTAAAAAATTCCCATGAAGACTCATTTATGGATCATTATGAGCGAGAGCGAAGAATTGCGTATGGTGCTATCGATTATGATTTAAGTGATAAAACTACATTGTCATTTGCTGCATCTTATCAAGAGCTAGAGCGAAACGGTGTACGTTGGGGAGGAGTGCCAGCATTTTATTCAGATGGATCACGGACAAATTTTGGCCGTTCTTTAACAATCAGCTCAGATTGGACGTTTTGGAATGTTGATACAACATCATTCTTTGCTGGTTTAAAGCAGAATTTGTTTAATGATGTAAATTTAAATATTAATTATTCGTTCCGCCGTGACAAGGTTGATGATTTAATTTTTTATACAGCTGGATCTGTTGATAAAGCAACGAATACAATTGATATTGCCAATGCTTCAGTTTATCGAAGTGCAGATACAACAGATGAAAATAATGTTGATGTCTATATTTCTGCCCCTTTTACTATCGCAAATAGACAACAAGAAATTGTGTTTGGAGGGTCTTGGAATAAAAATGAAGTGACAGCGAATAAGACTGGCGGCACTTTTGTAAGTGGTAATACTGCACTTACCAAACAAAATAACATAGCGTTGTTAGGCACAGATGTTCTTGATTTCAATAATATGAATACTCATCTTATTGGAAGTTTAGAGATGAACCAAAGTGGGGGTTTAAACTATACAGAACAGTCTTCTGCATATCTTTCAGGCAAGTTTCACTTACTTGATCCGTTACATGCTGTTGCTGGTGTAAGACTTTCAAATTGGAAGTATGAAGCTGAGAATGGTGTTGGTAATCGAAATTTTAATAATGAGGTTACGCCTTACTTTGGTTTAGTATATGATTTTGCAAAGGATTATTCTTGGTATGCAAGTTATACTAGCATTTTTAAACCTCAAAATAATAAAAAAGAAGATGGAAGTTATCTAGATCCAAAAGTAGGTAAAAGTTATGAAACAGGTATAAAAAGTGAGTTCTTTGATAGTCGATTGAACGCTGCATTATCTGTATTTCGAATTGAGATGGATAATGTTGCAGAGCTTTTACTGGATGAGAATGGACAAAATGTACATGCTCAAGGATCAACTGATAATGCTTACTATGGCGTTGATGGAGTGGTCAGTAAAGGTATTGAGTTGAATGTCGATGGAGAAATTAATGAAAATTGGGGTGTTAGTTTCGGTGTTGCAAATTTTGAAGCAAAAGATCCAGATGGGGAAAAAGTAAATACGACTAATTCACGTACAACGGCTGACCTTTTCTTGAAATATAAAAATGATTCGTGGTTTGGTGGAGTTGGCTTAAACTATTACAGTCATATCTATACTGGTACAGGGAGTAAACGTATTGATCGTGACGACCTGTATTTAGCGAGTGCAATGTTGGGATATAAATTTGATAAGAATTTCAGTGCACAAATTAATGTGAATAATATATTCGATAAAAAGTATTATTCGGGAATTGGTACAAACTCGATGGCTTGGGGCGATCCTCGCAACGCAACTTTGACTTTAAGATATAATTTCTAAATTCTATCTAAAAAATAAAATGACCACATTATGTGGTCATTTTAAATTTAATTCTTTTAAAATTACTGCTCTAGATACGGATTTTTTAATCCCAATTTAGCTAAAATTTCGATTTCAAGTGCTTCCATTTCTTCAGCATCTTGTTCACTAAGTTCATGATCATAACCAAGTAAATGCAAAGTGCCATGCACTAACATATGCATAAAATGATCACGCGCTACTTTATGTTGTTCTATTGCTTCTTGTAATACCACAGGAATACAAATCACCAGATCACCTAAAGGTTGAGCATCTAACAAAGGCAAAACTTCTTCAGGAATATCGCTCGAAAAAGACAAAACATTGGTAGGTTTGTCTTTCCCTCGGTAGTCCAAATTTAAGCGATGGCTTTCATCATTGTCGACACAGGCAATTCCAATTTCACAATCATTTTCAATATCGAGATGACGTAAAGTGGTTTCAATGGCTTTTTTAAGTTCGATACGCTTCAAGACTAAATCGGGAGATTTAAATTCTTGTTGCAAACTAAGATTAAGTTTCAAACCTGATCCTTCATAAAAATAGGGGATGCATGGCAATCCCCTGATTTTGTAAGTTGATAAAACAACTTGATTAATACATTAAACTTCCTGATGCTGCGCATCGGCCGCAGTATCATGTTCATTCATCAATGCTTCCTGCCGAGCTTTACGTTCTGCGCGAGCTTCAGCAGTTAATCGATTCTGTTCAGAGTCCCAACCTTCGTAGGCCTCTACAATTTTTTGAACCAATTGGTGACGTACTACATCACGCGAATGGAAGCGAGTAATGTGAATTTCTTTGATGGGTTCCAGTACTCGTAAAGCATGGGCTAAACCTGACTGTTGTCCCCTTGGTAAATCCACTTGCGTAATATCGCCAGTAATCACAGCACGTGACCCAAAACCTAAACGAGTTAAGAACATTTTCATCTGTTCGGGTGTGGTGTTTTGCGCTTCATCCAAAATCACAAAAGAATGATTCAACGTTCGACCACGCATATAGGCAAGAGGTGCAACTTCAATAACTTGACGTTCGATCAATTTTGCAACTTTTTCAAACCCTAACATTTCATACAGGGCATCATAAAGTGGGCGCAAATAGGGATCAATCTTTTGGGTTAAATCACCAGGCAAGAAACCCAGTTTTTCACCCGCTTCAACTGCTGGTCTTACCAGTAGAATTCGCTGTATTTCATTGCGCTCAAGCATATCAACTGCTGCGGCAACGGCCAGATAAGTCTTACCTGTTCCAGCAGGCCCAATTCCAAATGAAATATCACTTTGTAGAATGCGCTGGACGTAGCGTTTTTGATTGGTGCCACGAGGGTTAATGCGGCCTTTAGGCGTTTGTAACCAGACATTATCCAGACCTGTGTGTTCCTGTTCGGAATCATCCATCAGTTCACGATCGGTCTGACTACCTTGAATCATTAAGTGCAGAATATCTGCACTAATCTGACTGGAAATTTCTGATTCATCGTAAAGACGCTGGAGCAAGGATTCTGCTCGTTCGACTGCATCGATGTCACCATCGATGTAGAACGCGTCGCCACGATGAGTTATTTGTACATCTAAACGCTGTTCAATCTGCTTCAAGTGACCGTTGTATGCACCTAACATGCTTTTTAAACGGGTCATTGAAACGCCGGGAAAAGTAACGGTACGTCGAATCGCTGCAGTCAAAGAGGAATCCTTTTTGTCGCCTTGTTCTAATACCCTTACATTACGCCACGTCAGGCTCAAGATTCAAGAGTTCACCATAAACTAAATTCAAAGTTTTTATCTCGGTAATCTCAATCTCCGCGAAGCGTCCCACCCACGAAGCATCTCCGACAAATGTAACCAGTCGTGTATTGTCTGCTGTGCCGACCAAAAGATCTGGATTTTTGTCAGAAACATTCTCGACCAATACCCGTTGAACTGTACCTAACATGGCATCGGTTTTACGAATACTAGACTGCTTGATCCAATGCTGAACTTTGCCTAATCGTTCTTTTTTTACAGTTTCTGAGGTCGTATCTTCTAATTCAGCTGCAGGTGTACCTGGACGTTTAGAATAGACAAAACTATAAGAATGATCAAAATCTAAATCTTTGATAAATTGATAGGTTTCTTCAAAATGCTCATCAGTTTCACCCGGGAAGCCAATAATGAAGTCACTAGATAAGTGCATATCTGGACGGATTTTTCGCAACTTGGCGATCTTCTCGATATAGACATCAATAGTGTGATTGCGCTTCATGGCTTGCAACACTGCATTTGAGCCACTTTGTACAGGTAAATGTAAATGTGACACCATCTGTGGCAAATCGCGGTAGCATTGAATTAAGTCATCAGAAAATTCAAGGGGATGCGAAGTGGTATAACGTAAACGTCCAATACCGGGAATTTCTGAAACGAGTCGTAACAATTCTGGGAAGGTACAAATTCCACCTTCAAAGGTTTCACCACGGTATCCATTGACATTTTGACCCAGTAAAGAAATTTCACGAACGCCCTTTTCAGCGAGGCCTGCAATTTCAGCTAGTACATCATCTAATGGACGCGATACTTCTTCGCCACGGGTATAGGGAACCACGCAGAAAGAACAGTATTTTGAACAGCCTTCCATAATTGAAACAAAAGCTTTAAACCCTTCGACACGCGGTTCAGGCAAGAAATCAAATTTCTCAATATCTGGAAATGAAATATCAACCAGTTTAATTTTATCTTTTTTGGGTTTCTCAATTTGATCCTGATGTTGATCCAGCATTTGGGGCAAACGGTGCAGAGTTTGCGGGCCAAACACCATATCGACATACGGAGCACGTTTTTGAATGTTGTCACCTTCCTGAGATGCAACACAACCCCCAACGCCAATAATTAGATCAGGATTTTGTTCTTTTAGTTTACGCCAGCGACCTAACTCACTAAATACCTTTTCTTGAGCCTTTTCACGAATAGAGCAGGTATTCATCAGTAGAATATCGGCTTCTTTCGGATCAGTGGTCAGTATATAGCCGTGAGAATCGCCTAAAAGGTCTGCCATACGATGACTATCATACTCATTCATCTGACACCCTTGAGTTTCAATATACAATTTCTTGATTGAAACATCATGAGTGTGCGCTGGCTGGGTGACAGTGTTTTCTGAGGCAGCTTTGGCACCATTTGGAATGAAGGTTTGAACCGTCATGTAGGCTCCTAAAACAAATTAAAACGATTATTGGGAATTTGACCCAATGAAAGCGCGCAATTGTAGCAGTATTTACAGCAAAGATATCAAAATAAATAAAATGCAAAAATGGCTGACTCAAATACAGATGGACGTGAAGATTGCCCAATTTAAATGCGGCGTTAAATTCATTGATTTTTCAGTTAAAAAAATGTGAATATTACTGTTGGTGAATCAGCAGGTTACATAACACAACAGTAGTAGGCGCAAAGAATAATTACACTAGCAGGGCGCAGAGGTTGTTGGGGTTTAAAAAAGCATCTATGGCATGGAAAGAAAAGAGTAAATCTTCAGTGGGAATTTTTTTTAAAAATAAATGGATATGTACCACTGCTATAAGTGTTTTGACATCACTTACCGGTTCTGTAGCTTTTGCTGCTGAGGAACAATTTAATGATGCATTACGTGCAGCCACTGCAAGTGATTTAACTGCGCTCGATCAATACCAGTTTTCTATGCAAAATGATGTTTTGGGTTATTATCCAGAATATTGGAAGCTCAATACGGATTTGGGTTTACAGCCTGCGGCATCTATTATTAATTTTGCAAAACGTTATCCCAACTCTGCAATGGCTGAAAAATTATCAGCTGATTATGTAGAAGAAAAAGTTAAGCAAGGTGATTTGACTGGCGCACAACCTGTATTGCCTTATGTGACCAATCCAGACCGTGCTGAAAGTTGTGCGGTAGCACAGGTTCGCGCAAGCTCAGGTGATCCGCTGGTTTTTGCTGAATATAAAGATGTTTGGCTGACGACCAATACTCAGCCTGATTCCTGTAATGGACTTGGCCGCATGATGCAATCTAGTCCACTGATGTCTGCGCAAGACAAACAGCAACGTTTGTGGGGGCAATTGCGGGCAGGACAATCTGGGCTGGCTCTATCTACAGCACAAACTTTAGGCATTAGTCTGTCACTGGCTCAGTTAAATCAGATTCAGTCTAATCCATTAAATTATCTGTGGGCTGCACCAAAAACCTCACAGGTAGATTATGCCTATCTGATTTTTGCATTAGGTCGTTTAGCTGATAGTGATCTAACATCAGCATTGGCTAATGTCAAAAAAACTGCGGAAGGTACCCCTCCAGAAGTTCAAAAGTATTTATACCGTACGGTAGGCTATATCGGCGGTACAACAGTAATGAAGAATAACTTTAATCGCGAAGTTTTAAATAACTTTGATTTAAGTTATGGCTATCCACTGAGTCCTGAAGAGGCTGAAGTGTATGCACGTCAAGCCGTGCGTTTTGGTTCATGGGAAAGTCTGATTCGTGCGATTGACGGCATGTCGGTAAGTCAAAAGCAGGAAGATCGCTGGCAATATTGGCTAGCGCGTGCTTTAGAACAACGTAATGATCGACAGGCCAAACAGCAGGCGCAGCAAATTTATAAAAAATTGGCCCAATCTGGCGATGATTATCATAACTTGTTAGCACGTGATCATCTGGGGCAAAAATACAATGATATTCCAGCCTACTCCCAAGCCACCAATAATGATTTACAGCGATTAAGTCAGGATATTCATTTTAGACGTGCTTTTACTTTACGTAATGTGAATGCCCCAGATAACTATGTCAACCGTGAATGGAACTGGGCGGTGCGTCAAGCATATTTGAAACAGGATGACGGTTTACTACTGGCTGCTGCGCAACGCGCCAGTGAGATTGGTTGGTATGATCGTGCGATTTATGCAGCAGATCGTACTGTCAATAAACATAATTATTCTTATCGTTATATCATGCCCCATAAAGTCACAGTCGTGAATCATAGTCAGAATGCGGGAATTGATCCTGCATGGGCTTATGGTTTAATGCGTCAGGAAAGTCGCTTTGTGACTTCTGCACGTTCGCATGTAGGAGCGGGTGGTTTGATGCAGATTATGCCAGATACAGCAAAACTTGTTGCCCGACAAATGGGTGAAACGTATAACCCAGCTGCACTCAGTGATATGAATACCAATGTGCGTTACGGAACATTTTATTTATCCATGATTCAGGGGCAATTAAGTGGTAATCCCGTATTGGCAACTGCCGGCTATAACGCAGGGCCAAATCGTGCACGTCGCTGGCAACCTGATTTTCAGCCGCTGGCAGCCGATCAATATACGGAAAGTATCCCGTTACTTGAAACCCGCGATTATGTAAAACATGTGATGACCAATGCTGCGCATTATGGTGTTCTATTGGGGCGGGGGCCTCAGTCTATTGAACAGCGCATGCTTCCGATTCCTGTTCGCAGTACACCTTAAACAAAAGTTGGCTTTTATGATAACGGTTAAGTTTTTAGTTCGATGAAGAAGAAAAGTTTTATATACCATTGTTTGTCGTGGTGGACTGGATGTGTTTTTTGGGTAAATCTTTATTTATTTGCTCCGAACTTACATGCCGAAGCACCACGATTACAAGGCTATGTCATGCAAGTTCAGATGACACCTGCGGTATGTGCACTAGATCCTGCTCGACAAAAACAGCGTAAATGTCTGGAAGGTTATTCACTGACTATTAACGGCTTATTGCCTGAAACGACTCACCCAAATTGTGAGACGACCTCTCCGCCGGCACTATCACCATTACAAGCCAAGGTTGTGGCTCGTGTGATGCCCGATGAAAATGCTCGTGCTCAATTATGGCGTAGTATTGGCGGATGTATTCCGATGTCTGCTAGTCAGTATTTTCGTATGATTATTAATTATGCGGAACGTTTGAAAATTCCGGCGGATCTTACGAGTGGTGTGAATAAGGAAATTCAGAAAAATAACCTGCAACAACAATTTGTCCGCCTAAATCCATCATTACCTGCCAGTGGTATTCGTTTTAGTTGCCAATCTTCGCGTTCAGAACCGATTTTGACAGAAGTTCAGGTGTGTTATCAGGTCAATGGAACTTATAAGCAATGTTCCAGCCATGTGGTTTCCAATTGTCCAAATGAGTTCACAATTAAAGGTAGTTATTAATCACTTGGTCTCAGTTGATTTGTATTTTCTATCAGACTTTTGTTGAAATTCATTCTCTTTTAAATGCATCTCTTGCGGGTTTGGAGTACAATCTTTGCCGTTTATGATTATTAGATTAAATAGCGTACTGACTGTTTAATCATCTTAACGATCCTCAATTGGAGATAATTACATGAAGCAACCCGTTCGTGTGGCCGTTACTGGCGCTGCAGGTCAAATTGGTTATAGCTTGTTATTCCGTATCGCAAGCGGTGAAATGTTAGGCAAAGATCAACCAGTGATTTTGCAATTGCTTGAGATCCCAGTTGAGAAAGCTCAACAAGCGCTTAAAGGCGTAATGATGGAACTTGACGACTGTGCTTTCCCATTGTTGGCTGGCATGATCGGTACTGATGATCCTAAAGTTGCATTTAAAGATGCAGACTACGCATTACTAGTAGGTTCTCGTCCACGTGGTCCTGGTATGGAACGTGCTGACTTGTTGAAAGTGAACGGTGAAATCTTCATTGGTCAAGGTCAAGCATTAAATGAAGTTGCTAGCCGTGACGTAAAAGTATTGGTTGTAGGTAACCCTGCAAATACGAATGCTTACATTGCAATGAAATCTGCTCCAGATCTTCCAGCAAAAAACTTCACTGCAATGTTGCGTCTTGACCACAACCGTGCTTTAACTCAAATCGCGCAAAAAGCAGGCGTTGCTGTAGCTGACATTAAAAACCTTACAGTTTGGGGTAACCACTCTCCAACAATGTATGCAGACTACCGTTTTGCAACTGCAAATGGCGTAAGCTTAAAAGACAAAATCAATGATGCTGACTGGAATGCTAATGTATTCCTTCCAACTGTTGGTAAACGTGGTGCTGCGATCATTGAAGCACGTGGTTTGTCTTCTGCTGCTTCTGCTGCAAATGCTGCAATTGATCATATGCGTGACTGGGCTTTAGGTACAAATGGTGAGTGGGTCACTATGGGTATTCCTTCTGACGGTTCTTATGGTATTCCAGAAGGCGTTATGTATGGCGTTCCTGTAACGTGTGAAAATGGCGAATATAAACGTGTTGAAGGCCTTGAAATTGATGCATTCAGCCGTGAGCGTATGGACAAAACTCTTCAAGAACTTGAAGAAGAACGTGCTGCAATTGCAGACATGTTAAAATAATTAAAAACGATTTTTAATCGTAAAAAGGCATTTCTTAAAGGAATGCCTTTTTTATTGTTTAATCTTTTGCATAGGTATGATTTAAAACAAAAAATAACAAGAAAATTAAGCAATTTTTGATGACAAAACACGACATTGTAGTTAACGTGAAGATTAACTTAGGTCAATATTGATTTATGGAGAATAACAATGTTTGAACAACAACCGACTTTAGAATTACTATTTGAGCAGCTTGGATTGGATGCCAATGAAGAAGCAATGGATCAATTTATTAGAGATCATCAATTATCGGCTGACGTTAAGTTGCATGAGGCAGATTTCTGGAGCGCGGCTCAACGTGATTTTCTTAAAAGTCATTGGGACAAAGATGATGACTGGGCTATTGTCATTGATGAACTCAATCAACAGCTTCATATTGATAGTGGATCCTAAAGCCTAGGCTTTAGGATACCTTGAATGGTTTAATGCGTTTTTGTGCGAATGAGGGTTTTAAACCAGTCTTGTTGATGTAATTTAGCAAAGGCAGAATGGAACTGCATCAACTCAAGATCAAACTCCGCACATTGGCTGTATTTTTCTAACCAATGTCGAGTCAATGCATATTCTGATTTGACAGCAGATGCATAGGCCAGAAAAAATAAAATATCGCCGTGCTGTAAATGTGCCAATGGTTTTAGAATTTGCTGGCTAATCGTGGCAAATTTTGTCTCACGATTGAGTTCGTAATACATCATATATGCTTTGGCCAATTGCAGGGACAAATCAAGATAAAGCGATATAGGCATTTCATCAAATTCGATGCGAGAAGTCTCTAAAATCGCAATTGCTTCATGTAAGAAATGGACTCGTTCCTGACGATTACGGCTAATTTCGACCAGTTGTAAGCGCAAATCCCCACGTTCCAGTGCAAGTTCAGGTGTATTGCCGGCAAGGTAGTGTTGATCAGTTTCTCCGATGCGCTCAACAATCATTTTACTTGTATCTAGCATGTGGGTCATCCTCTTGGTTTATCGTCATTATATGAGGCTATTTTGCGATTTTAAAAGTGTTCAGAAGTGCAACGCAGTGTTTCGCTTCGATTTCATATTTATGAACTACTCAGATGACCAGATTGAATGACCATTGCGTAGCCATGCCGTAATTGAAAGTCGCTGACGTTTAGAAATTAATACTTCATGTAATAAATCGCTTTGGAAAATGACCATACGATTCGGCTCGGGTTCAATCATATGCCAGTGATCATTTTTATCTTGTAAGCGTAGCTGGCCACCCCAATCCGATTGCCATTCTGAGTGCAAATAATAGACTGCTGATATCATGCGATCATTTTTTTTCTGAGGATTATCTCGATGGAGTGCATAAAATTCACCAGCATTATAACAGGCAAAATGTGCTTCAATAGTTTGAATTCCCATGAAAAAAACACGATTAAAGGCCTCGGAAAACTCTTGAAGTAGTTTGATATGCTGTTGTGCCATTCTTAATTTTTCATCGATCCAGAGAATGTGATCGCTACGAATTTTACTGACGACTCCACTTTGAATCGCGGCTTCACGGAACTGATTTAAATTTGAGAGACATTCTTCTAACAGCCCTAGAGCAAATTGTGCAGAATGAGTTTGATTGACAATAGCAAAACCGTATTGGTCTAAATCATCCAGAATTTGTTCGATGTCATGTTGAATCGACTCAATAATTTGCTGCATACTGCCTCTAAATAATCAAATAAACGCATCAAAGAAAAACAGTCAAGCGTGCGCTTTGCCTATTCTAAAACAACTCATCCACACGTAACTGCTTTTTTTCATGTTAAAATACACGTTAATCTGAGGAATTAATGTAAAAATGAATTACCGTCACCATTTCCATGCGGGCAACTTTGCTGATGTCATGAAGCATGTACTTTTGCTTCAACTGTTAACGCGCTTAAACGCGAAAGATAAGCCTTATCGTTATATTGATACGCATGGTGGTGCGGGGAAATATGATTTATCTCAGGCCCCTGCACAAAAATCAGGTGAGTTTTTGACGGGTATCCATCGTTTGGTTCAGCTCGGGGATATGGAAAAGCGTAAGGCTCCTGAAGGTGTTCAACAGTACCTAAAACTCGTTGAAAACATTCGTGCCGAACAGGGTAAAGGTACTTATCCTGGTTCGCCATGGTTTGCTTTACAAGCGATGCGTGAAATAGATAAAGCCACTGTTTTTGAAATGCAGCGCGATGTTTTTCAGCAATTACGCCACAATATTCACGATAAGCGAATGGGCTTGCACGAGCGTGATGCCTATGAAGGCTTACTTGCAGTCATTCCGCCGAAGGAAAAGCGCGGCTTGGTGATGATTGACCCTCCTTATGAATTGGAACGTAAGGATTTTCCACAGCTGGTTGAACTTCTACAAAACGCTTATAAAAAATGGCCTACAGGGGTTTTTGCAGTATGGTATCCGATTAAAGATCGCGCGATGATTGAGCGTTTTGAAAAGAAAATGATCAAAACGGGCATACGCCGTCAGCTTATTTGTGAGATTTGTGTTTGGCCAGATGATACTCCAGTCGGTTTAAACGGTTGTGGTCTATTGGTGATTAATCCGCCTTGGCAATTTTCTGAAGATGCCGATCAGGCCTTACAATGGTTATTTCCACATTTACGTATGCAGGAAAATGGCGGTCATGCCGCAGTTCGCTGGCTTGTAGGTGAGTAAGACTCACCGTTCAAAGCATATTGAGATTAACAACAATGACAAACATACAAAAGCCAAACAACGATTCAACTCAGAATGATCATCCTTTTGATGGTATTACCTTTGAGGTGGTTGAAGAGGAACAAACGCAGGAAGGTCAAAAAGTTAAACGCCGTGGTATTTATTTATGGCCAAATTTGATTACGACCGCTGCATTGCTTTCAGGATTTTATTCAATTACTGCCAGTATGAACGGTGAGTTTTTACAAGCCATTTATGCGATTTTTCTTGCTGCATTGCTTGATGGGCTGGATGGTCGAGTTGCAAGAGCGATTGGTGCGCAAAGTGCGTTTGGCGAACAGTACGATTCTTTGTCTGACTTATTGGCTTTTGGTGTTGCCCCTGCCATTTTGATGTACAGCTGGAGCTTGCATGATCTTGGGCGTATTGGGCTGGCGTGCTGTTTTATTTATACCGCTTGCGCTGCGTTTCGTTTGGCAAGATTTAATGTACAAATTGGAGTGGTTGATAAACGCTATTTTATCGGTATAGCAAGTCCTTTGGCTGCTATATTGGTGATTACCCTGATTTGGGTCAGCCGTGATTACCCATTTATTTTTGATACCCGCGACATTGCTATTCAAGTCGTCTATGCAGTGTATATGGTAGTTGTTGCAGTATTGATGATCTCAAACATCAAATATTACTCCTTTAAGCAAATGGATCGCAAACGAGTTCCTTTTGTCGTAATGCTGCCAGTAGTGCTGATTTTTGCAGCAATTACTTACAATATTCCAATGGGGATTTTAGTTGTATCAATTATTTATGCGATCTCAGGTTTTGTGACCACCTTGTTCGCACGTAAACAAAGTCCTACTATAAAGACATAATGCTCATAATTGGGGTTCAGTATGCAAATGTTGATGGGTTCGCTAGAACAGTCCACACGCCTGAACCTCCAGCTCGACCCAACTTCTCTGCTTGCCTATCATCCGCCTAAAGGTCGCTTTAAGCTGGTTTATCATGGATTACTCTTACCAAATTTACCCGCGCCACTACATTTTCTAAATTTTATTACCCTGATTGGCCAACCTAAAATTCCATTATTTTATAATCACAACATTATCAAAGATAAAGCATTAAATACGGCCAGTGTGATGATGGCAATAAGTCCACATCAACGAGGACATTTAAAAAGCTATCAGCTTGATCAACAATGCCAAATTGATCCTTATCATTACCAATTTGATCAAATAGATCAATTCAATGGTTTTTTTCCAAATTTTGAAATTCAACGCCAAGATCATGAATTAGAATTGAATCTTAAAATTCAAACGGTCCCGAATGTCACTTATTTTGTTCCATTAAAATGGAATTTATTTGAACACTGGTCAATTTTGTGTCATTGCGAAGGAAATTTAAAATATCAAAATCAACATTATCAAATCAGCGGGATGGGAAGTTTTGACTATGCTCGAGCTGCTAATATCCCTTACTTGCCATTGGCGTTTTATACGCATCAAGTGATCAATCTAAATGAAACAATGCAAATAATTTTGAGTCAAGTACGCAATCAGTGGAACCAAATTATCTATTCTAAGTTTTATATGCGTTGCACCAATGGAGAAACATTTTTTACAGATAAAAAAGTGTATTTTCACGTTCATCGCGTTTTTCCAAAAATTACTACCCCGAATCACCGTCAAATGTATCTTCCTAGAGAGTTCTCGTGGTATGTGGAAGAAAATGGATGCCCTATCTTTGAAATCAAAGCCCAAAGTCGTGGAGATTTTAAATTTGGAGTAGGAGCAGGATTTGCTGGAAGCTTTCGTTATTGTGCCCGTTTTCGGGATCAGGATTTTGAAGGTGAAAGTGGTTATTGTGAATATATAGATATTCGACCTTTAAACTGGCAAGAAAAAAGCCAAACACAAATTCTTGCAGATGAGTTTCTTCAAATTCAGCCATGTTTACTTAAAAAATAACCAAACGTTTGGAAATGGTACAAAATTTAATCGATGTATTTAAAAACCTTTAAAAAGTGGTTGCATGGATG